>JBDOKE010000091.1:0-2540 GCA_039833815.1 Methanobacteriota archaeon
AGGTGGAGAAGCGGCACTTCGAGAAGGCGGCGGAGAAGGTGCCCCCGTCGGTCTCCAGGGAGCAGCTGGAGGAGTACGAGAAGCTGAGGGAGGAGTTCCAGCGACTGGCGGGGTGAGCGCTGCTCCTTCTCACCGACCACATGCTTCTTCGCCTCTGCCGCTGGCTTCGCCTGCTCGGCTACCCGACGGTCTCGGCCCACGAGGTGGTGGACCCGGAGCTGGTGGAGGACGAGGACGCGGTCCTGCTGGAGTTCTGCCGGGAGCGGGACGCCCTGCTGATCACCCGGGACCGGGCCCTGGCGGAGCGGGCCCCGCGCTCCGTGCTGATTCGCAGCGACGGCGTGCCCGGCCAGCTCGCGGAGGTGCTCGCGGCGCTGGGCGATGAGCCGTTCCTGGACCCGGACGAGTCCCGCTGCCCGGAGTGCAACGAGCCGGTGAGGCGCGTGGAGGAGAAGAACCCGGGGCCGTTCGAGGTCACGTGGAGGTGCCCCGGGTGCGGGAAGACGTACTGGGTGGGTGGTCACTGGCGTGACATGGAGCGGGTTATCAGGGAGGTAGAAAGGAGGATGCGGGGGAGGTAAGGTGGCGGAGCGGTTGTCCCTGGAGGAAGGTGAGTTCCTGGTCCGGCTGGCCCGGGACGCGATCGTCGAGTACCTCCGATCGGGTCGAAAGATCCGCCGGGAGCCCCCGTCGAAGCGGCTGCGGGAGGAGCGGGGCGTGTTCGTCACGCTGAAGCGATACCCGAGCGATGAGCTGCGCGGGTGCATCGGGTTCCCCGAGCCCGTGAAGCCGCTCGTAGAGGCGACGGTCGAGGCGGCGATCAGCGCGGCGACGAACGACCCGCGGTTCCCGCCGATGCGGGACCCGAGGGAGATGAAGGAGGTGCGGATTGAGGTGAGCGTGCTCACGCCTCCGAAGCGCCTGGAGGTGAGCAACCCCAGGGAGTACCTGGAGCGGATCGAGATCGGCCGACACGGCGTGATCGTGCGCCGGGGCGCGAACTCGGGGCTCCTGCTGCCTCAGGTGCCGGTGGAGGAGGGCTGGGACGTGGTAGAGTTCCTCTCGCACGCTTGTCTCAAGGCCGGGCTGCCGCCGGACGCGTGGTGCTCGCCGGAGTGCGAGGTGTACGTGTTCGAGGCGCAGGTGTTCGAGGAGGTGGAACCGGAGGGCGAGGTCAGGGAGAAGCGGTTAGCGGAGGAGTAGGCCCTCCCGGAGCCGGAAGGCCTCGAAGGCTTCCGCGTGTTCCGCGCCGATCCTGGCCCCCCAGTACCGCGAGGCCCGGAGCACGTGGTCCTCGCTGATCGCACCGCGCCGAATCTGGGACTCGTGGGCGCGGAGGGCCTCCAGCTTCTCCTCGATCACGTCGGAGACGTCCACGTACAGGACCGGGCTGAAGTCCGGGGTGGTGGAGGGTCCCTCGCCCATCAGCACGCTGACCTCGGGGAACTTGCTCACCGCGGCCGTGACCAGCCGGTAGGTGCGGCGGTGGTCCTGGTGCGTGTCCCGGGGCGAGTGGGTGAAGATCAGGTCCGGCCCGTACCTTCTCAGGTACTCGCGGAGCGCGTCGACGCTCTCCGGGTCGACGGTGATTCGACCGTCCTCGTGACCCAGGAAGATGACCTCCTCCACGCCCAGGATCTCGGCCCCGCGCCGGGCCTCCCGCTCCCTAACCTCCGCCCGACCCCCGTTGTCCCCGCGGCTGAGCACGATCTCCAGGACCTCGTGACCGTCGCGGGTGAGCTTGCGGATCGTGCCGCCGCAGTGCACCTCCATGTCATCGGGGTGCGCGAAGATCGCAAGGATTCTCAAGCCGAGTCCCCCTCCTCCGAGGCCCGGCGGGTTCGTCGCCACACGTTCCCTCGCAGCGCCAGCCACAGGAGCCCGTAAAGGGCGGCCACCTCGAGGAAGAACGTCCAGAGGAACTGGGCCGGTACCGCGAGCAGGGCCCAGAGTGGGCCCCGGCGCTTGAGGCAGTGCCGGGAAGACACCAGCGCGTAGACGAGCCGTCCCGTCAACGGGACGAGCAGGATCTTAAGGTTAAGGAAGGGCAGCAGGTACGTGGTGACCAGCGAGGTGGCCAGGGAGCCCAGCACGAACGTGGAGAACGCGATTCCGGGGACGTTCCGGGCCGAGACGGCCGCGGCCGCGGCCTGGTACATGCCCGCCCACCACCGCGCCTGCTGCAGCAGGTTCTGCCTGAGGCCGGCCGGATCGTCCATCCACACCTCCAGGTCCGGCCGGTACAGGAACCCGGCCTCCTCCCAACGGTGGGTGAGTCCCAGGGTCACGTCCTCCGCCAGGTTCTCCGGCAGCCCCCTGCTCTTCAGGAACTCCGCGCGGAAGAGGGCCCCGGTGGTGTAGACGGGGGCGGAACCGACCGACCGGGACCAGAACCGGATCCCGTCCCCGATCACGTCGAACTGCAGGGCCACCATCAGGCCGACGAGGTTCTCACCCCGGTACCGGATCCTCCCGAACGCGAGGTTCCCCCCGGTCCGGGACAGGTCCGCGACCAGCCGGCGCACGTAGTCCCGCGAGCC
>JBDOKE010000092.1:0-1935 GCA_039833815.1 Methanobacteriota archaeon
GCTCGACCGCCCGAGCCAGCGCACGAGCCACCACCCGCTCCGCCGTCTCCCGCGCCTCCTCGTCCGCGCCCTCCAGCAGCGACTCCAGCAGCTCGTCCGCCCGGGCGCCGCCCTCCTCGAGCGCCCCCTCAACCCGCTCCAGCACCCACTCCACCGACGGCTCCAACTCCTCCGGCGGCCCGACCTCCCACTCACCGTCCAGCTCCACCAAGCACTCCTCCAAGTAGTAAACCCGGTCTCCCTTCCTAGCCGCCAACCACCCACGCCGAACCGCCTCCCGCAGCGCCTTCTTCACCGCCGCCGGCGGAACCCAGCGCTCACCCGGACGCCGCAGGAACTCCCGGTACACCTCCCGCGCCTCCATCACGTCCGTCACGACCCGAGAGGCGAGATACCGCGGGGCGATTCGCTCCCGGATCGGCAGCTCCTCCAGCACCGCCTCTCCCAGCTTCTCGCCCGAGACCGTCACCGAGACCTCCCTCCACCCACCGCCCCGGGCCGGTAGCAGCAGCCTCCCGTACGCCCTCCGGATCCGGGCCCGCAGCCGCTCCGCGTGCTCCTCCGCCCGCTCCCGCAGCTCACCCTCCAACCCCTCCGCCTCGTCCCAGCCGAAGGCGATCCGAATCGCCTCCAGCCACCGAGCCTCCTCCAACGCGTCCTCCAGCGCGTCCTCGTCCGGAACCAGGAACGCCACCGCGTTCGGAAACCCGAAGTTCTCCGGCAGCACGTCCTCGGGCCCCTCCCCGCCCTCCAGGACGACCAGGACCGGACCCTTCCCGGCCGCCCGCTCAACCTCCCCGGAATCGGGCCACACCAACACCCGCACGCCCTCCTCCCGCTCCAACGCCTCGAGCTCCGGGCTCACGTCCACGTCCAGCTCGGACCACCGCCTCCGCACCCTCCCCCGCTCCTCCCTACCCTGGTACAGGAACTCCCGCAGCGTCCGCCGAGCGGCCCCCTTACCCACCTCCTCCCGCGCCTCCATGATCAGCGCCGTCGCGTTCCGCTCCTCCTTGAACAGGTACCGACCGTCCTCCACGTGATAATACCACAACACCTCCCGAAACTTGTCCAGCACCGTCTCCACCTCCGTCCTAGTGAACTCCCGATCCGGCCGCGCCACCGCCACCAACACGTCCCGCTTCCTCGCCCCCCGCGCCTCCCGCGGCAGGCTGTGCAGCAGAATCACCCGCGCCACCTCCACCGGATCCACCTCCCCCGACACCTCCCCCCGCACCTCCCTGGCCCGCTTCTCCACGTCGACCTGCCAACCGTCCGGCAGCCTCCGCACCGCCGGCTCCACCAGGTACTTCCGCACCCTCTCGTCATCCAGGCACGCGTGCTCCGGACCGATCCACGGCGCCCCCGGATCGCGCTCCAACGCCCAGCGCGTCACCGCCGCCAACGCCCGCAGCGCCCCACGCGTCCGCTGAAACCCCTCCACCTCAGCCAACTTGCCCCACAGCAGCTCCACCAGCGCCGGATGAAACGGCCAGGTCCTCTCCAGCTCCCCCGCCAGCCTCCGAGCCTCCTCCTCGTCAAGCAGCTTCTTCAACCGAGCCCGGAACCCCTCCACCAGCCCCTCCGGAGGCCCATCCACACGCCTGAACAGCCGCCGCCGCGCGATCTCCAGGAACTCCCCCGGGTCACTCACCGGATCGCCCACCTCCGCCGTCCGACGCAACGGCTCCGCCAACGTCTCCGACGCCTCACGAACGTCCTCCCGGGTGATGCTCCCACCCAGCTCCCTCGCGTAATCCCGATACACGCTCTCGTCCGGGATCGACAGCGCCAGCCCCGCACCCCGCACCTCCTGCGTCGCGTCGTGCAGCACCTGAAAGAACTTCACGAACGCGTCCCGCACCCGCTTGGACGCACCCACCAACAGCGCCGGCGCCTCATCCACCAACGTCAGCACGAAATCGCACCCCTCCA
>JBDOKE010000093.1:0-6565 GCA_039833815.1 Methanobacteriota archaeon
CCCCGACTCCGGCTCGTTCACGATCACCGCCGCCGTCGTGTGCCTGGAGAACACGTGCACGATCCCCTCCTTCACCCCGCTCTCCGACACCGCCTCCCGCACGTCTCCCGTGATGTCCACGAGCTGCACGCGCCGCTCCGTTCTCACCGTCAGCTCCGTTCGGTACACCGTCAACTCCCACACCCCGGGGGCCGAGGGAGTGACGGTCCCGCACCTGCACGTGGAGCCCCTGAGGCTCGCCGTCTCCGTCGTTATAGCGTTGATCCTGGTTAAGATCGCCTCCCGCGTGGCCCGCGCCGCCCGGGACCGGCTAGAGCGGGAGGGGCTCCCCGACCTGGCCTGGTGGGTCGAGAAGACGATCCTGTACGGCACCTACGCGCTCGCGCTGACGATCGTGCTGGGCGCCCTCGGGGTCAGCCTCCTGGGCCTCCTCACCGGCCTCGGGCTGGCCGGGGCCGGCGCCGCCCTCGCCGCCCGCACCCTAATCGCCAACCTCCTCGCCGGCCTCTACCTGGCCGTGGAGCGCCCCTTCGAGGTGGGCGACCGCATCCGAGTGGGCGAGTACCAGGGGGAGGTCGTGGACATCCGCATCCGCTGCACCGTGCTCCGCCACCGGGGCCGCGAGTACCTCGTCCCCAACGCCCTCCTCATCCAGGAGACGGTCGAGCTCCTGAAGGGCGAGCACGAGGTGAACCTGCGCGTCCGCGTCCCGGGCCCCGCGACCGAAATCCGACGCCGAATCGACCGGCTGGAGCGGGAACTAAAAAAGGCCGGCGCGAGACACCTGAGCCTGACCCTCGAGCACCTGGAGCCCGGGGAGGCCCGGCTGCGGATCCGCTCCCTCGGACTCCCCCGGGACCGGGTCCAGGAGATCGTGGAACGCGTGCTGCTCGTGAAGAGGCCTGGCGGGACGGACCGCTAAGGGATGACGACTACGGGAGCCGGGAGCGGACCCCGCCCCCACCCCTTCCCGACACCGGGGGAGGGAGAGCGTGGCCGGGCTCGAGGTGAACGGCGTGCCGGTCGAGGACACGTACTGCGAGGCGTTCAAGGGCCTCTACGCCCGTTTCATCGTGACCGCCGCCGACGAGCGCCCGCTGCGGGAGGCCGCCTGGAACGTTGCCGCCCTCCCCGCCACCGTCTTCGGCGAGTCCGAGGCCGGCATCGAGCGCTGGCTCGACCCGGACGAGACCCCGGACGGGCGCCCCGGATTCATCGCCCAGGTGTGGGTCGAGCACGGTAAAAAGGCCGTCGAGCGGCTCGAGCGGGAGCTGGGCAAGCGGATCCGACAGGGCGTCCTCGTCCGCCCCACCACCCGCGTCTTCGACGCCTGCGAGAACCCCCGAGGACACATCGACACCGAGCGACCCATCGGCCGCTGCGGCGACGGGTACGAGTACACCGACGTCCGGTTCGGCCGCGAGGTCGTCAACATCCCCATCATGATGGGCGAGTTCCAGATCGAGCGACGCCTGGGCTACGGCGAGGGGGTCGCCGGCGGCCTCGTCTGGCTCCTCTGCGAGGACACCGAGGCCGCGCTCGAGGCCGGGTACCGGGCGGTCGACGCGCTCCGGGACGTGGAGGGCGTCATCACCCCCTTCAACGTCTGCGCCGCCGGTTCCAAGCCCGAGACCCTCTACCCCGACATCGGACCCACCACCAACCACCCCTACTGCCCCACCCTCCGCGACCGGATCCTGGACTCCAAGGTCCCCGAGGGCGTGGAGGCCATCCCCGAGATCGTGATCAACGGCGTCTCCCTCGACGCGGTCAAGCGGGCCATCCGCACCGCCATCGAGGCGGCGACCGAGGTCGACGGCGTGGTCAAGGTCACCGCCGGAAACTTCGGGGGCAAACTCGGCGACTACCGGATCCCACTGCGGGAGTGCCTGCACGAATGAGCGTCGAGATCGTCGGAATCGGCGCCCTCAACGTGGACGAGCTCCTCCACCTCCCCCGCATGCCCGGCGAGGACGACTCCGTCCCCGTCGAGCGCCGCGAGCGCCGCGGCGGCGGCTCCGCCGCCAACACCATCTGCTGGCTCGCCCACCTCGGCCACCGCACCGGCTTCGTCGGCAAGGTCGGCACCGACGAGCTCGCCGACCTCGCCCTCAAAGAGCTCGAGCGGCACGGCGTCGACACCTCCCGCATCGTCCGAGACGAGGGCCGCACCGGCGTCGCCTACTGCCTCATCGCCGGGAACGACCGCCGCATCCTCGTGGACCCCGGCGTCAACGACGAGCTGCGCCCCGAGGACGTGGACATGGACTACATCCTCGAGTCCGAGCTCCTCCACGCCGGCTCCTTCATCGGCCTCCGCACCGAGACCTCCCTGGAAACCCTGAAGACCGTCATGCGCCGCGCCAGCCGCGAGCTCACCGTCACCTTCACCCCCGCCACCATGGTCCTCCGCGGCTACAGCTACCTCAAACCCTACCTCCGCGCCTCCGACGTCGTGTTCCTGAACGAGACCGAGGCCAAGCAGCTCACCGGCAGCGTTCGAGACACCCTAGACCGGCTTTCCCGACTCACCGACACCGTGGTCGTGACCCGGGGCCCGAACCCCACCCTCGTACGGCACGGTAACGAAACCCTCGAGGTGCCCCCGGAGCGCATCCCCGAGGAGGAAATCGTCGACCCCACCGGGGCCGGCGACGCCTTCGCCGCCGGCTTCATCGACGGGCTACTCCGCGGCGACCCACCCGACAAGTGCTGCGAGCGCGGGCACGAGGTGGCCCAAAGGTGCCTCAGGGTTGTGGGCTGCCGACCGGTTCCCAGCAACCGGTGAGCGGGAGGGACCGGTGGGCTCCTTCTCCGGGGATCGTCGTTCACCACCACGCGTATCACACGCCGCCGCCCTCCGGGGGCGTCAGACGCACCATCCGGCGTCGTACCGCGATTACGGGGTCCCGGTGACCCTCCCGGTGCTCCCGCTGGAACTCCCGCCCGACCTGCCGCTCGCCTCGGCCCACGCGCTACTTCCGGATGAATTCCGCCAGCCTGTGCACCTGCGGCAGGATCCGAACCTCCGTCCTTATCCCCCTCGCCAGCCTCCACAGCTCCCCCAGCCTGGGCTCCTTCTCGCCGCCCGTGGCCGGCTGCAGGACGACAACGTCCGGCCCCACCTCGTCCAGCCTCCGGAGAACCTCCGGGGCCGCCTCGAAGCACTCCTCCGAGTACAGCACCAGCTTGGCGTAGGCCAGCTCGCAGCGCTCCTTGACACGTTTCAGGAACTCCAGACATCGGTCCGGGAATCCCTCCATCCGGGGACCGTGGGACGGCAGCTTCACGTCCGCCGAGACCACGTCCACCTCGACCGCATCGGCTCGGTCCGGCAGGGACGCGTTCGTCTCCAGGAGCACCCGGAACCCGCGCTCGCGCAGCCCCGACACCAGCCGCCTCAGACCGCGCAGCGGCTGCACCAGGGGCTCGCCGCCCGTGAGCGAAACGGTGCGGAACGCGCCCACGCTCTCCTCCAAACCGACCACGGTCTCAACGAGCCGCTCGGGCCGGGTCGGGCTGGTTATCGAGTCCAGTCGCTCACCGTCCGGTCCGAGCACCGGGGCCTCGGTGCGCGCGCTCCTCGCGGCCGGCTCGTCGCAGTAGCGGCAGCGCAGGTTGCACCCGGAGAACCGGACGAAGGCCTGCGGCTCCCCGACCAGCGGCCCCTCACCCTGAATCGAGGCGAAGACCTCGTACACGTTCAGTCGAGGCGGACTCGGGCCTCGGCCCCCTGTCCCCATCCCTCGTCCACCCTCACCCGCAGCTCCCGGAGGTTCTCCTCGCCCTTCAGCCGCTTTCGCAGCTCCCGCGCGAGGTACCGGGCCAGGTCCTCGGCCGAGAGGGACTCCGCGGGGACGAACGCGACGTCCTCCCGTGGGAACACGTACCGCTTGCCGTCCGGCAGCCGCACCTCCACCTCATCGCCCTCCCGCCGGACCCGAAACCGCTCCGACTCCGTGGGCACCAGCACCCGGTGATCCAATGGCTTTATCAGCTCCCTGACGAGGTCCTTCAACCTGTCGAAGTCGTAAACGAAGCCGTGGGGCTCCATCCGGCTCCCCCGTAGCTCAATGGACACGTGGTACGTGTGCCCGTGCAGCCGCCCGCACTTGCCGTGCCCGGGGATCACGTGGCAGGCCGAGAACCTCAGCCCCAGCTCCCGGCCGTCCAGGTACACGCGCAACCGCGTCTCCCCCCGCCGATGATGATCAGCCGGAACTCCGACGCGGGATGGGGAGCCCTGGCTTTACTGAGGTGCGCCTGGGGTCGGCGGTTAAGGCCCTCCTCACCCGTCGGCCACCGCCGTAGGTCCTCATCCCCCACCGGGGGTGGACACCGTGCCGGTGGTCACGCTCCGACACGACAAGCTCGTCGAGCTGCTGGGCGAGGACGTGAGCTTCGACGAACTAGCGCACGAGCTGATCCCGATGCTGGGCAGCGACGTGGAGCGCATCGACGAGCGGGAGGGCGTGATCGAGACGGAGTTCTTCCCGAACCGCCCGGACCTGTACAGCGTCGAGGGCGTCGCCCGGGCGCTCAAAGGGTTTATGGGGCTGGAAACGGGCCTTCCGGACTACCCCGTCGGCGACGCCGGGATCCGCGCCCGCGTGGAGGAGAGCGTGCTGGACGAGCGCCCCTGCCTCGCCCTCGCCGTCGTCCGCGGGGTCGAGCTGGACGAGTGGGACCTGGAGCACCTGATGGAGTTTCAGGAGCACCTGCACTGGGTCATCGGTCGGGATCGACGCAAGGCGGCGATCGGCATCCACGACCTGGACGCCATCGAGCCGCCCCTCCGCTACCTGGCGGTGGACCCGAACGACGCGGACTGGGCCTTCGAGCCGCTGGACCACCCGGGCGAGGAGATGACCCCGCGCGAGGTCCTCAGGCGGCACGAGAAGGGCCGGGAGTACGGGCACCTTGTGGGCGAGCGGGCCCCGATCCTGGCGGACGAGAAGGGACCGATCTCCATGCCCCCGATCATCAACGCCGAGCGCACCCGGGTCACGGAGGACACGACCGACCTACTGATCGACGTGACCGGCACCGGGTGGCGCCCCGTCCTGGACGCCCTCCACGTGCTCGCGTGCAACCTGGCCGAGCGCGGCGCCCGGATCGAGCGGGTGGAGATCGTCGGCGCGTACGAGCGCGTCACCCCGACGATGAGGCTCGACGTGTGGGACGTGCCGGTGCGGGAGGCGCGGAGGCTGCTGGGAATCGACCTCTCCGGCCGCGAGCTGGAGGAGCTCCTCGCCCGCGCTCGACACGAGGCGGTGTTCGTCCCCGAGGGAGAGCGGGAGCTGCGGGAGTTCCCGCTGCCGGACCACCTCCACGTGGAGTCCGACTGGCGGGAGCTGCCCCCGGTCCTGTACGACGAGGACGTGGTCCGCGTCTTCGTGGGGCCCTGGAGGACCAACATCCTGCACGAGTGGGACCTGATCGAGGACGCGGGCATCATGTACAACTACTCGCGGTTCAAGCCCCGGCCCCCGCGGGTGTACACCGAGTCCCGGCCCGACCGGGAGCGCGAGTTCATCAACGTGGTCCGGGACGCGCTCGCCCGGCTTAAGTTCGTGGAGGTCAACTCGCTGACCCTGACCAGCCCGGAGGTGAACTACCGGAAGATGCGGCTCGAGCCCGACGAGCGGGCGGTGCGAATCGCCAACCCGATCCAAAAGGAGTACACGATCGTACGCACCTGGATCCTGCCCTCGCTGCTGCGTTTTCTCTCGGATAACCGGCACCGCCCCTACCCGCAGCGCGTGTTCGAGGTGGGTGAGGTGGCCGAGCGGGACGAGGAGACGGAGACCGGGGCGCGCGACCGCTGGCACCTGGGCCTGGCGCTGGCCGGCCCGGGTGCGGGCTTCTCCGAGATCAAGTCGGTGGTCGAGGCCCTACTGCGCGAGCTCGACGTCGACGGATGGGAGGTGCGGGAGGCGGATCACCCATCATTTATTAATGGGAGGTGCGCCGAGGTTCTCGCGAGTGGACTGAAGCTGGGCTTCTTCGGCGAGATTCACCCGGAGGTGCTGGAGTCCTTCGAGCTGGAGGTGCCGGTCGCCGCCGGGGAGTTCGAGATCCCCGCCCTTAGAAGGGCGGCCGGGTGGTGACCCCTCCTTGGAGCAGATCGTCCGCTCGGCGCTGGAGCGCATGGAAGAGTCCAAGGGGGGAGACGCTCACCCCTCCACCGCCCGCGATCAATCCGAGGAGGATCAAGAGCTGATCGAGGTGCTGGAGGAGGCCCGCGCCCGGATCCTGGTGATCGGGGTGGGGGGCGCCGGGAACAACACGGCCACCCGGCTCAAGGAGGAGGGGATCGAGGGCGCGGAGGTCGTCGCCGTGAACACGGACGCGCAGGACCTCGTCGCCTGCAAGGCGGACAGGAAGGTGCTGATCGGGTACGAGCTCACCCGCGGACTCGGCGCGGGCGGGGACCCCCGCATCGGGGAGGAGGCCGCCAAGGAGGACATCGACAAGATCAAGGAGGTGGTCGAGGGCGCGGACATGGTCTTCGTGACCTGCGGCCTCGGGGGCGGAACCGGGACCGGGGCCGCACCCGTCATCG
>JBDOKE010000094.1:0-2707 GCA_039833815.1 Methanobacteriota archaeon
CCGCGCGTTCTACCTCGACGGCCTGCTGGCCCTGTACGACCCTGTCTCGGACGCCGTCGTGGCCCCGGAGGAACCCGTCAGCCCCTGGTTGATACGGTCTTACCAGCGGCGGTACCCGCACGGCGAGGTCCTCTCCAGCTACCACGGCGTCACCGTGTACCCGCGCTGGTTCGTCGAGCTGATCCGGGCCGAAGTCCTCCCGAGGCTGCCCGAGCTTCTCGCCCGCTACCGCGAGCTCGCCCGAGCCCGGGGCACGTACCGGCCCGGCGCGCCGACGGTGTTCATCGTCTTCGACTCCGTGAACCTGCTCGGCCGGCACCTCGGCTACCTGGACTGGTTACACGCGCTCGCCCGCCGGCTCCACGAGCGCGGTTACAACGTGATCGGCGTCGCCCTGCACTACGACGTCCTATACATGCTCCCTGAGGACTTCCTCCGCGCGCTCGAGACCGCCGTGCGCTCGGAGCGCACCGTCTGCATTCTCTGGGCCGTGAACCACAGCATGATGCGGTACTACGGGCCTGACAGCCGGCTCGTCCGCCTCCTCGAGCGGCTGGGCGTCCCTATCGTCGCCCTCGACGCCAACCACATGGGCATGACCCGGCTCCAGTGGGAGTGCCTCTACATGTCCGAGCGCGCCGCGGACCACTACCTGATCTTCAACGTGATCGTGCCCGAGAACCTCGGCTTCCTCGGCCCCTTCCTCGTCGGCATTTCCCGCGTCGTCCGGCTCCCGCCCGAGCTCGCCCGACACGTGCCCGGCGGCGTCCTCCGAATCAGCGGCGCCGCGGTCCCCGAGACGATCGACGCGGTCGTGCGCCTGGTCGACCACCTGCGCCGGCTGCGGGAGGCTCCCAACTCGGAGAAGCGGATCGCGCTGGTCTACGGCGTGGATACTTACGGCCGGGACTTCGTGGCGGTGGCTGACCAGCTGGACGTGCCCGCGAGCATCCTGCACATCCTCGCCTGGCTCGAGGCTGAAGGGTACACCGTCCGGACGCCGTGGGATGACCGGCTCCGGCGCGTCGTTGAGCTCGACCGGAAGGCCTGGGAGCCCCTCGAGCGGGGTGATCTCCAGGGAGCCGTTGAGACATTCCGCGAAGCCCTGAACGCCCTCCTTGAGCTCTCGGGCAGATTCTGGCGCGAGTACCTGTCCAGGGCTTACCACGTCGGGCCCTACGTCCGAGTACCCCCGCTGCGCACGGGCCTGAACAGATTCACCGAACGGGTCGCCGGCCGACCGCACCTGGTTGAGCTGCTGCTCCTCGACAAGGTCACGCTCGACAAGTACCTCAGGTGGTACCGCACCCTGCCGGAGCCCACACGGCTGTACGTCGAGCGCGGCATCCTCGGCTACCTCCGCTACCTCGTCGAGCGGGCTCGTCCCGAGGAGCTGCCGCCGGACCGACGCTACCTCGAGTTCCTCCGGATGAGGCTCCGGTCCCTCCGCGACACCGTGCTCGCTGTCCTCGACCGACTGGACCTCCCGGAGGACGAGCGCCGGGAGCTCGCCCGCCGGCTCGCGCGGGTGCTGGAGGACGTGGAGCGGGTGCTGGTGGAGACCGCCCTCGGGCGGTCGGTGGACAAAGAATCGGTGCTGCGGGAGCTGGACGAGCTGTGGAAGGAGTGGCGCGATCGGCTGGACGAGCTGGGCGGGCTGTTCGGGTGGGGCCCGCCCGAGGAGTCACCGTTCCTGAGGATCATCGACGGCGTGCGCGCCTTCCCGATACCTGGAGTGAAATTCGGAAACGTATGCATTCTGCCAGAACCGCCACTGTTTCGGATGAAGACCCGCGCCGAGCTCTGGGCGATGCTCCTGCCGCCCACGCACCTCTACCTGGCGTTCTGGTATTACCTGACCCGGAAGCTGGACGTGGACGCCGTCGTCCGGGTGGGCGGTCGAGGGAACCTCGAGTGGACTCCGGCGAAGCCCGTCCTGCCCCTCGGGTGGGAGTTCTCGATCGTCCTGCCCAGCGGCACGCCCATCGTCTGCCTGTACCACGCGGGGGACGTTGTGGGCTGCGCGACGGCGCGGCGCCGGCTCGGCGCGGTCGTCCTCGGTCACTTCCCCGCCCCGAGGAACCGGGTGGAGCTCGACCCGCGGGTCGCTAGGCTCCTGGACCTGCTGGAGCGGTACTTGGCGACCCGGGCCGACGCCCTGAGGGAGGCGATTCTGGGGCTCCTCCGGGAGACCGGGCTGTACGTCGCGGTGGCGCGCGACCTCCGGGACCTCGAGCGCGACTTCGACCGATACGCGGAGGCGCTCTACGAGCTCCTGCGTGAGACGGTGGAGGAATCCGGAATGTGCGGGCTGCACGTGTACGGGCTGCCGTCGATCGATCCGGAGGACCCGTTCGGTTCGCTGGAATGCATGGTCGAGCTGGCGCTGCGGCGGGCGCTGTGGTCCGAGCCGAGGGTGGACTGGCCGGCCGTGTGGGCGGGGCGGGCGACCGACGAGGTCTCCCGGCTGGCCCTCGGCGTGCTCCGGCGCTTCCTCCTTAGCGCCCGACTGGAGATCGAGAATCTGCTGAGGGCGCTCCGGGGCGGGTACGTGCGCTCGGGCTTCTCAGGCTCCCCCTTCCGATACCTGGACGTTGCCCCGACCGGCCGGAACGCGTGCGGGTACGACGTGCGCCGGTTCCCGGACGAGCTGGCGGTCTCGGCCGCGGCCACGCTGGCCCTGGAGCTCCGCCGGGCGGCGGGGCGG
>JBDOKE010000095.1:0-1718 GCA_039833815.1 Methanobacteriota archaeon
TGCGCTCTCACCCGTGGTTACGTGGGTGGGGTGATTCGGGCGCTTTCCGGTCCGAGTTCCCGGGTGCTCGCGGGGGCTTGGTTAGGCACGTTAGGAGGGAGGCGTGGGAGCCGGTTGTTCGGTGTTTGGTGGGGGAGGAGGTGTTGTGTCGGTAGTTGCCGGTGGAGTGTTCGGCTGCCGTTTGAGCCCGATGAGCCGGTGGTGGCGCGCGGGGAAGGCTCAGGCGGGAAATGAGGCGCAACGGGTGGGCGTGGTATCGGCCGGCGGCTGGGGCCTTCGCGGCCTGGTACGACGTGCACGTGAACGGGTACGCGATCTCTGACGGCATGCCCATGCGCGCGGTCTGGGTGGACGCGAGGGAGCGGGGCAAGCGTTCGGGTGGTGGCCGAACCGGGGCCGCCGGCCTGGTCAAGCCGGTGATCGTCAACGCGCTCCGGACGGTTCCACCACGGGTCTACCGAACGTACTGGGCAAGCTTCGGGGAGGGAATCGCGGTGAGGCTCCGGGACCTGAAGCGCATCGCCGGCCGCCGAGTCAAGTCCCACGAGCTCAGCGGGTACTTCGAGCGCCGGGTGCTGCTCGAGACCGGCAGGCCGGCGGTCCTCCTCTTCCCCACCGGGGGCAGTCGATTCCTCCGGATCTGGAGCCTAAGGGACGTGGTCGAGCTGACCCGCTCCGGGCCCTGGCCCGTTGAGGACCCGCTTCAACCGCTGGGGGATGGGTAGCGTGCTGGCGTCCGGGCTGCTGCTGGACCGGCTTACGGCCGCCATCATCTCCGCCCTGGCGCGGCACTACGGCGAGTCGCCGAGCGCGACGGTGCTCGACCAGCCTCGGAGCGGGGTGGGTCACGGCCCTCGAGCGCGTCCTCGGAGAGCGCCTCAGCTGGGGGAACGGGACCGTCAGGGTGGTGACCAACTCCAACGCTCGGGAATCCGAGT
This sequence comes from Methanobacteriota archaeon, assembly GCA_039833815.1. Lineage (GTDB taxonomy): Archaea > JAADCQ01 > Methanopyri > Methanopyrales > Methanopyraceae > Methanopyrus. The sequence goes on from JBDOKE010000095.1 coordinate 939, forward strand.
GCGAGGCGGCCGCCACCCCGGCCCTCCTACTGGCCGAGGAGGGGCCCGGGGTCCCTCGCCCAACTCGCGCGAGCACGCGCCCGACGGCTGGGACCCCCTTTAACCCGCCGCCCGCAATCGTTGCGAGAACCGTGACAATCCCCGTCGCGTGGAGACCCAGGGAACCGGCGAACCCTCCAGGACCTCTTCACCACCCTCCGAGCCTCCACCGCTCAAGGGTGCGCGGATCGAGGCGGTTGGGTACCGGCGGAGGATGGGCGATCCAGGGAGCGTCGGCCGCGGTCTAACCCGGTGGTCTCGACGCCCTGATGGGCCGCCGCGGGGTGCGGTGATGGTTGGTCGACCCGAGTGCGCGCTCGACCTCGGCCCGGACCCGACGCGCCGTTGTCCGTCCCGGGCGGCGGTTTCTCGGTAAGGTTGTCACGTTTCCTCGCGCGGTTATACCGTATCGCGCCCTTCGACCCCTTACCTCCCGTGGGTGAGGCGCGATGGGCCGGCCCGAGGCCGGCGGCGGGCCCGCCGCGGGTTCCGGCGATCCGACGCCCCGACACCTGGCGAATGGGCTGGCTTCAGGGCGATGTGAAACGGCGTGCGCCCCGCCCTACCGAGGCCGCGACGCTCGTGGACCGGTGCGGTGGGGCGCGGAACGGCGGGTCGGGAGCGGCCCGCGGTGAGGGTCGCTCGAGTCGTCATGGCGCCGGGTGACGGCCGGTGTAAGCAAGGCGGCGAGGGAGGGGGCGGGGCGGTCCCCGGCGGGCACGTCTCACCCATCTCCGGGTG
>JBDOKE010000096.1:0-6770 GCA_039833815.1 Methanobacteriota archaeon
TCGAAGGCGACCCGGGCGGGCAGCGTGCCGGAGACCACCCCCTCCTCCTTGGCCACGATCACGGCCTCCGCCTCCTCACCGCGGACGACGGAGGAGGTCAGGTCGGCCCGCCCAACGTCCTCCTCCAGGGCCCACCGCACCACGCGCTCCACCCGAACCCGGTTCAGGATCACGCGGGCGACCCCCTACCGCTCCGCCAGCTCCCGCTCCCAGTCCAGTTCCGTCTTGATGCCCAGCTCCCGGCGCACGCGCTTGTGCGCCTCCTCCACGCTGCGCGTCCCGTCCACCAGCTCGCACAGCACGCTCCCGCGCGCCACGGCCCTCGGGTCGAAGTAAAACGTGCACACGGACGCGGGCCCAAGCTCGACCGTCCGGTGCCCGCCCCGGATCTCGATCGGTCCCAGCTCCCCCCGCTCGGCGGCGCGCAGCGGAATCAGGCTCGCCTCGGTCTCCACCGCCTCCGCCAGCCGCTTAAGGAACGCCACGTCCCGCCGCGTGAGCCCGACCGCCCCCAGGTACCCACCCTCGGCCGCGATCTCGGCGAACCGCCGCCGCAGCTCCTCCCGCGAGAGCTCCCCGTCCGACCCCCACCCGAACACGCCCAGTACCGTCCCGTCCAGCCGGGCGAGCGAGCACGTCATGATGGAGTCCGCGAGCGGGCTCTCCACCCCCGGCTCGTCCCCCCGGGCGAGCGCGTCCCCGCCCACGTCCACGCCGACGAGCACGTCCAGGTCGAAGTGCTCCATCAGCGCCCGCAGTCCCTCCACGGTCCCCTCCACCCCGCCGCTCACGTCCACCAGCACCACCCGCACGTTCGAGTGCCCGAGCCGCCGCAGGACCTTTCGCACCCGAGACTCCGCGAACTCGGACCCGTGCCGCGGCCTCGCCTCCCCCCGCAGCACGCCCACCCGCTCGTGGATCCACTCCACGTCCCCCACGATCTCGTCCCGCGAGCGCGGGCCCGGCTCCGGATCCACCACCACCCGCTCCCACGTGAGCCCACCGAGCACCAGAAGCTCGGGGTCCAGGTCCACCCGCGCCCGCCGGTACGTGTGGGACGCGCCGACGACGTCCCCGCCCCCGCCGATCCCGAGCACCCCGATCCGACTCCCGTCACCGATCACCTCGCTCAGGTACAAGCGAGCGGCCCCCGAGGGGGAGGTGGTTGGGGCTCAGCCGGCAGGAGCTGACCGTGCGCGTGCTCGTGCGCTGGGAGCGCACGCGCCGGTCCCTGCGCACCTGCGTCAAGCGGGTGCTCCTGAACGCCGGCGTCCGGGACCATAAGGTGTGGGGGACCGTGCACGCGTACTGCATGGAGCTGATGAAGCGGCTGCGGACCGTCGACGCGTTCCTGGAGGCGAGCGTGCGGAACGCCCGCGTCTCGGACCTGGATCCCTGGGTGCGCAACGCGCTCCGCGTGGCCACGTTCGAGATGAAGTGCAACGACGTCAAGCCCGCGATCGCGACCAACGAGGCGGTGCGGATCGTGCTCCGCAGGCGGGGCGAAGGGCCCGCCCGGTTCGTGAACGCCGTCCTGTACGACGTCGAGGAGCTGTCCCTGGACGACGTGCTGGATCGCGCCCGGGACGAGGTTGAGCGCCTCGCGATCGAGCACTCACACCCCGAGTGGTTCGTCCGCCACCTCCTGGACACCGTCGGGCGGGAGGAGCTGGAGCGGCTGATGCGAGCGAACAACCGGGAGCCCGAGCGCTACCTCCGCGTCCACGCGCACCGCGTCGACCCGGATCGGGCCGTCCTCGCGCTGGAGCGGGAGGGGGTGGTCGTCGAGGAGGACCCGGACGTGCCGCTGATCCTTCGGGTGGTGGAGCACGACGTCCCGCCCGTGCGCACGGAGCCGTACCGCCGGGGCTGGGTCGCGTATCAGGACAAGGCGTCCGCCGCCGCGGCGTACGCCCTGCGGCCCGACCCGGGCGACGCCGTCCTGGACGCGTGCGCGGCCCCGGGGAACAAGTCCGCCTACCTGTACGCCCTGACGGAGGGGGAGCTTGAGCTCACCTGCGTGGACGTGAACCCGCGCAGGCTCCGGGAGCTGCGTCGGAACTTTCGACGCTGGGGCGTTGAGGCGCGGGTCCGCCGCGCGGACGCCACCCGGCTGGCGCGGGAGCTCCGGGACGAACGGTTCGACCTTGCGCTCGTCGATCCGCCCTGCTCCAGCTCCGGTGCGTACGCCCGCTCACCCGAAGCCCGGTGGACCGTCCGCTGGCGGCACGTGAAGAGGTACGCCCGCGGTCAGCTGGCCATCCTCCGAGGCGTCGCCCCCCTGGTCGAGCGCGCCCTCGTGTACTCCACCTGCTCCGTCACGGTCGTCGAGAACGAGGAGGTCGTGCGCCGGTTCCTCCGCGAGGCGGACTTCGAGCCGGAGCGACCGTTCACGTTCGGCTCGCCCGGCGTCGAGCGCTGGCTCGACCGCCGCTACCCATGGCACGACCGCGTTCGACGCCTATGGCCGCATCGGCACCGGACCGAGGGCTTCTTTACCGCCCGCCTGGCGCGCTCGTAGGGCCGATGAGGAGCCTACCCCGAGTCCGAGGCTCGATGACGAGTTGGACGGGGGCCGAGGCGCCTCGGTACCCTAGCCCCTCCTCATCGACTCGGCGCCGGGGTGGGTTCCTCATCGGCCGGACCCGAACCGATCCCGCAGCTCCTTCATCAGCCGTCGGAACCGCTCCCTGACCACCTTGCCCACGTCGATCCGGGCGAAGGCCCGCTCGGTCCGCTTCACCTCCTCCCACACCGGATCGTACTCCTCCGGCCCCACCTTGACCCCGCCTACCTCGATCACCTCCGGGACGGAGAGCCACTCCCCCACCGTCTTCTCCGGCTCCTCCACGAGCGCGAGCACCGGCTTGGCGTGCAGCGACAGGGCGTCCACCAGCCCCTCGGTGATCCGCTCCGCAAACTCCTCCACGTCCGAGCTCAACACCTCGCTCAGCCGGTACCGACCGGCCAAACCGCCGAGTCGCTCCTCCAGCCCGCTAACCGCCAGCTCCACCACCCGTTCCACCCGCTCCCGACAGTCCTCCTCCCCCTCCACCCGAGGCTCCAGGTCCTCCAGCACCTCCTCGGCCCGCACCCCCCGATGCGCGCAGGCGTGACACTGCAGGGCGAACTCCACCCAGCACGAGGCACGCATCGGCAGGCACCGACGAAACGTGTCCAGCAGCTGATTCACCAGCAGCATGGACTGGTTGGAGGCCAGGAACTTCACGTCCGCGTCCAGCACCTCCGAGACCATCTGGGACACGTCCCTTAGGACCCCTTCCGAGACGCCCTTGGACTCCGTCTCCTGGCACAACCGACGCAGCGCCTGCAGGACCGCGCTGACCTGCAGCGCCTCCTCCATGGAGGGGCGCAGGAAGAACTCGCCCGACAGTCGGCAGAGTGCCCGCACCAGGTCCATGAACCCCATGATCACCTCGTCCCAGTACAGCTTCCGCGGTCGCACCTTAAGGAACACCTCCAGGTCCGACCAGAGGCGCTCCCGCCAGTGCGACTCCTGAATCTCCTCGAAGAACAGCGGGTGCGCCCGCCGGAACCCGACCGCCGGACTGGGCTCCACTCCATCCTTCAGACCCGCCGGCAGCGGGTCGAACGGCAGCGACTCCACCACCGGACACGCACCCTTCAAAGCCCGCACCGCGCTCGGCGTGGGCTTCACCGGGACCTCCCGCCAGTCCGCCACCTCACGCTTCCCCCAGTCCCTCTTGCGGGCCTCAGGGCGTTTCTGAACGTTAAAAACTCCGCCGCGGGGGACCCCGGATGACCGAGCTCGACCGACTCCGCGACGTCGTCGAGGCCATCCGCGACGAGCTGGACGCCCTGGACGAGGCCCGGGACGAGGCCCAGGTCCTCCTCCGCGACCTGCACAAGCTCAGCTCCGAGGCGGTGTACGAGATCCACCGCGGCGACCTCGAGACCGCCCGCGAAAAGCTCGACGAGGCCGCCCGGCTGGTCTCCCGGCTCCACGACCTCCTCGGCGACTTCCCCGAGCTCCTCCGCACCGGCTTCGCCGAGAACCACCTCCAGGAGTACGCCGAGGCGGAGATCCTGTACCGCATCGTCAAGGAGCGCCGCGTGCCCACCCCGGACGAGATTCACGTGAGCCCGCGCGCCTACCTCCTCGGCCTCCTCGACGTCGTGGGCGAGCTCCGCCGCATCGTCGTCGACGCCCTCCGCGAGGGCGAGCTCGACCGCGCCGAGGAGTTCCTCGGCATCATGGAGGAGATCTACTCCCTCACCATGACCTTCGACTACCCGCGCGCCGTCGTCCCCAACCTCAAGCGGAAGCAGGACGTCGCCCGCTCACTCCTCGAGAAGACCCGCAGCGAGGTCACCATCGCCGGCAAGACCGAGGAGCTCAGGCGGACCCTAGACCGGGGATGATCACCGGACCGGCGCCGCCACCGGCGCACCGAGGCGCCCGCCCCCTCAACCGCCCGACCCGACGCTCGGGACGACCCCACACCCCGGCAGAGCGGGAAGAACAAGAAGCGGCCAGTCGGGTGGCCCCCTCTACGATGCCCTCAGATCCACGGAAAGGCCACCGGCTGTGAGCCCACGTGACGCCGAGAACCCGCGTGACCGTCCCCTCCCTCCCCACCCGATCGCCTCGAGCTTAACACGGGCTCCACCGCTGACCTCCCAGCACACGACGGGGCGGCCCCCGTCATGCCCCACCCTCCACCCGCGACCGCCGACCGGCTCGACCCTCACAATCAGCACGCAGGCCCGCCCCCGCACCCCTCGCACACCCGGTCGCGCGAGCATCGGCCTACCGTCCTCGGTGCCGGCCGCTATCGCGGAGGAATCACCGCTTACCCGCACGCGCGCGGCCGCTCCCGTCACGCGTGGCGTTACGGTCTTGCCGGTCACCACGCTCAGCCAGGTGGAGCGGTAGGTGACGTTAAGGGCCACCGTGGTGCCGCACACCATCCCGGGACGGCACCGACTCGCGCCGTCGACGCTCGCGAGCGTGTCACCGTCGCCCGTGATGGTGACGCTGACGGTCAGTCGGTTCGGCGCGTCGCCGCTGAAGCTCTCTTCGCGCGCTCGCGCGCGTCACTCCCTTGACCGCCACCAGAGCGATGGCGCCGACGGCGCAGGCGAGCAACGTCAGGGTGACGACGGTTCCCCGGGTCACCAAGCGGCTCGGCGGGACCGCCGGATCCTCAACCGCGCGACGGGTCCCCCGAGAAGCTGCGATCGGTCGCGGAGCTCGCCGTTGGGGGCGGGGCCGGCGGGTCGGTCCCGAGTCCACTCCTCATCGGGCTCGGCTCTGGGGGACGTCCTCATCCCGTGCGCCCCGGTGGGGCCGTCACCATAAGTTCACCGTGTCGGGGTCACCCTCGGGGGAGCCGGAATGCCCTTCGACAAGGAGCGGTTGGAGGAGCTTCGGTCGCTGGCGCGGGAGGACTTCGATCGGGCGTGGAAGGAGGGGGCGAAGCTGGTTCGGAGGCCGGGGTTGGAGGATCGGTATCCGCGGCTCAGGGTGGAGGCGGGCGAGCCGCACCCGCTCTTTGAGACGGTTCAGCGGTTGCGGGAGGCGTACCTGCGGGCGGGGTTCCGGGAGGTCGTGAACCCGGTGATCATCCCGGAGGAGGACGTGTACAAGCAGTTCGGGCCGGAGGCGGCGGCCGTGTTGGACCGGTGCTTCTACCTGGCGGGCCTCCCGCGCCCGGACGTGGGGCTGGGCGAGGACAAGGTGGAGAAGCTGGCGGAGGTGCTGGGTAGGGAGCCCTCCGAGGAGGAGGTGGAGCGGCTGCGGGAGACGCTGCACGAGTACAAGAAGGGCAGGCTGGACGGTGACGAGCTGACGCACGCGATCGCGGAGGCGCTGGGCACGGACGACGGGACGGCGGTGCGGGTGCTGGAGGAGGTGTTTCCGGAGTTCCGGAGGCTGCGGCCGGAGCCGTTGGACCCGCCGCTGACGCTGCGGTCGCACATGACGGCGGGCTGGTTCATCACGCTCTCGGAGCTCCTGAAGCGGGAGGAGCCGCCGCTGAGGCTGTTCTCGATCGACCGGTGCTTCCGGCGGGAGCAGCGGGAGGATGAGAGTCACCTGTACTCCTACTTCTCCGCCTCGTGCGTGGTGGTGGGGGACGACGTGACGGTGGACACGGGGAAGGCGGTGGCGGAGGCGATCCTGCGGCAGTTCGGGTTCGAGGACTTCGAGTTCGTGCCGGACGAGAAGATGTCGAAGTACTACGTGCCGGGCACGCAGACGGAGGTGTACGCGTACCATCCGGACCTGGAGGGTTCGGTGGAGGACGAGGAGCTGGGCCCGGGCTGGGTGGAGATCGCGACGTTCGGGCTGTACTCGCCGGTCGCGCTGGCGGAGTACGGGATCGAGTACCCGGTGCTGAACCTGGGGATCGGGGTGGAGCGGCTCTGCATGGTGCTGTACGGGATCGAGGACGTGCGGGCGCTGGCGTACGTGGAGCACGAGCCGTGGGAGCCGTCGGACCTGGAGCTGGCGCGGATGATCGACTACGAGGTGAAGCCGGCGACGTCGTTCGGGGAGCGGCTGGTGCGGGCGGTCGTGCGCGGGCTGCGGGAGCACGCGGACGAGGAGGGGCCGGTGGAGGTGACGCTGTTCGAGGGGGAGTTCGGCGGGCTGGAGGTGACCGTGCGGGCGGTGGAGCGGGAGGAGGGGGAGCCGCTGGCGGGACCGGCGGCGTTCAACCGGGTGTACGTGCGGGACGGGAGCGTGTACGCGGTCCCGCCGGAGGGCGAGTTCGGGCGGGAGATCC
>JBDOKE010000097.1:0-2610 GCA_039833815.1 Methanobacteriota archaeon
CGGGTCTTTGGATGGGTGTTGACCGGGGTCCGCGCCCAGGTGGCCACCGTGGTCGTGACCCTGGCGCTTCTGGCGCTGTCGGCCGGTCGGGGACCGGGCGCGCTGGGACTCTGCTTGGTCTGCGCGGGAATAGGGATTTACGCGCTGAGGAGGGGCGTGGACCCGTCCGTGTGCAGCGCCGCGCTCGCCGTACCCACGGCGCTGAGGCTCGCGGGGGTGTGGGGTTGAGCGAGCTCCCGGCGGAGGTGGACCTGGAGCGGCTGCTGGAGCACATTGAGGAGACGAACTTCTGTCGACGGCTGTTTCGGGAGGGTCCCGAGGAGTGGGAGGTGCTCTTGGGTCCGCTGCAGGGGGATGATGCGACGGTCATAGAGGTGAACGGCGAACGCTTGGTTATCAACATGGAGGGGCCGTACCCGGCGAAGATCGGGCGGAAGACGGCGATCATTCACTCGGCCGCGGACGTGGTGGTGACGGGTGGGGAGCCCCTGGTGGCCTTTGACTCCGTGCAGGCGGAGGATGAGGAGCAGGCGGAGGAGATCCTCGAGGACCTGCACCGGCAGGCGGAGGGGCTGGGGATCCGGATCCTGGGCGGTAACACGCAGTCCCACCCGGAGCTCGTACCGTGCGTGTCCGTGACCGTGATCGGTCGCCTCGTCACCGAGGAGCCGGTCCCGGACGGTACGGCGCGGCCGGGAGACAAGCTGGTTTTCCTGGGTGAGCCGGTGCGCGGGGAGGTGGGGGAGCGGGTGCGGCGGGCCCGGGTGAAGTTCAACGCCTTCCTAAGATTCCTCAGGGAGGGGCTCGACATCAGCGCGGCCAAGGACGCCAGTCGGGGCGGGATCCTGGGCAACCTGCTGGAGATGCTGGGGAAGGCCCGCCGCGGGGTCGTGCTGCGGTCGATGCCCTACTCCACCTGGACGGGCTACCTGGGCATCTTCATGGTGTGCATGCACCCGGACGACGTGGAGAGGGCGGCCGAGATCGCGTTTGAAGAGGACTGTCCGTTCACCGTGGCGGGGGAGATCGTCGAGGAACCAGGGGTGTGGTTCGGGGACCGGGAGCTCGTCTCCCGGGAGGAGATGATCGAGGTTTTCAAGCGGTTGCCGTACAAGCCGCCGGGGTAGTCCGGGTGCTGGCGGCCCTGCGGGTCGCCTACGATGGGTCCAACTACCACGGGTTCCAGTACCAGCCCGACGTGCCCACGGTGGAGGGGGAGCTGCGGCGCGCGCTGTCGGAGCTGGGGTTGGAGCTGGTCGGTTACGCCTCGAGGACCGACGCCGGGGCCCACGCGCGGTATCAGGTGGTGACGGTGAGGGGCGAGCTCGAGCGGGCGGTACCGGGGGCCCTGAACGCCCGGCTGCCGGAGGACATCCGGGTGGTGTCGTCCGCTCGGGTGGACCCGGGCTTCGACCCGAGGCGGGACGCCGTGGCGAAGGAGTACCGGTACTTCTTGGGCCCGCTGGGGGACCCGGAGTCGGCCAAGGAGGCGGCGGGGAGGCTGTCCGGGGAGCACGATTTCTCCGCGTTCCGTCGGGAGGATGGTCGGGACCCGAGGGTGCGGGTCGAGGAGTGCGAACTCGTTGAGTGGGCGCCCGGGGCCTACGTGCTGCGCGTGCGGGCCGAGCGGTTCCTGTGGGAGATGGTGCGGAGGTTGGCGGGGTTCGTGTGGGAGGTGGGATGGGGTCACCGGGAGCCGGAGGACGCGGACCGACTCCTGTCGGGCGGGTACCGACCGGAGGAGAAGCCTCGGTGCCTGCCCGCCGAGGGCCTGGTGCTCTGGCGGGTAGAGTACCGTGAGGTCAACCTGGATGAGTGCGAGTGCTGGTTCCCTCACACGGATATAATACCACACGGGGGCAAGTTATTACTAAGGGTTGGCGGGGAGGGCTGAGGAGATGCTCCGGGTCGTGGTCTGCCCCCCGTGCTACGATCCCGACCCGGCGCTCCCGGAGGGCGGTGAGGTCCTGGACGCGTCGCGCGCGTCCTCCCTCTCCGGGATCGCGTCCGAGGTCGGATCGGAGGAGAGACTGGTGGTCCGTCACATCGACGTGCCGGCAGCCCACGAGTGGGTGGGGTGCTCGGACGAGCACCCGCTCCGCGTGATGAGATCGAAGGTGTATAACGTGCTCTCCGCGCTGATGCGGAGGACCCGGGAGGCCTGGATGCTGGTGTACTCGCAGGTGTTCCTGGACTTCGTCCCCTCGAGGCTGCGCCGACGGGTCGAGGTTGAGTTCGTGAGGTCGGACCGGGGTGGTGGGAACGAGCTGGCCTCCTGGCCCCCTCACGGGGTGTGCCCCGCGGTGGAGGGGCTGCGGGCGGAGGAGATGGAGCGGAACGTGCGCGCGTTCGTGCGGAGGACGGGGTCCGCGGTCCTGAGTCGGATCGCGAGGTGGGACGTGCGGAGGGTGCGCCTGGAGTACCTGTCGGCCACGGAGATCCTTCGGGGCCTGTGTCCCGACCTGCATCGGTTCAGTCTGGGGACCAGGCTCCTCGACGCGTTGGAAGCTGCGGGCGTACTCACGTCCAGAAACTCCGGGTACCGGATGTTCAGCTGGAGCCCCGCGGTCGTGTCCGGAAGGACCTCGGAGATCGTGATGAGCCTCGTGG
>JBDOKE010000098.1:0-2080 GCA_039833815.1 Methanobacteriota archaeon
TAAAGAGCCTCCTCGATGTCCTCTGGATCCCCAAGTATAACGCAATATGAGTTCATTTCTTCGTCCATTTTCTCGTACGATACGGCGGCGGATCTCAGCAGTTTGACCCTGGTTTCCGGATCCTCCGTAGCCTTCAACCCCTCCGTCCCCGCCCGTCCGCGGATGGTAGTAGAATAAAATATCTACCAGATTTGTACACGGTAATGACGTCGTCTATGTTGTCAATGTTAATCTTGTACACCCCATCCCGCTCCACTACTATTGTGGCAAGGTCATGACCATCATCCTCGGGAATGCGCTGAAACAACCTACACCCGCAGTTTGGACACCCGCTTTTAATCAATTCATCGCTCAGTTCTTCAAACGTTTTACCGCATTTAAGGCACCTGTGTGGCATGCCCCCGTCACCCTAGCTTCAGCGTAATGAAGTCCTCTCCCTTCTCCAGGTCCTTGAGCACGTTCGCCGGCGAGATGACGGTCATTCCCTCCTCGTAGCGCCTCCCCAGGAGCCTTTTCATCAGTCCTTTCCCGGACCGCCGGGTCGCCCGCTTCGGCGGGACCACGTAGATATCGATCCCCGTGAACTCCTCCAGGTCCACCTCCTCCATCGTGCGCCGAATGATCTCGGTGAGCAGGTCCGGGTTGAGCTGTCCCTCGAAGACGATCACCGCCCCGTCCTTCGCCCGGCGTATCACGTACTCGATGAGCTCCGACCTGGACATGTCCTTTAACGCCGATCGGGCCATGACCTCAACCTTGATCTCTCCCTCCGTCAACCCGTGAACTCCCTGATCATCGCCTTGTAGAGGTCTTCCATGTTCTCTCCGGTCTTGGCGGAAACCTTAACGACGGGGTAGTCCGAGAAGGCGTCCTCCACGGCGCTCGGGTCGGCTTCTTTTAAGTCTATTTTGTTCGCCACCACGATGAACGGCACCTCGTTCGCCTCCAGGTTTCCAATTAGCGTCACGTTCACCTGGGTGAGCGGCTCCCGGGTGGAGTCGATCACCACGAGCGCGCCGTCGATGCTCTTGAGCAGCCGGATGGCCTCCACCACGCCCTTGGTGGCCTCCTTGGCCCGCTGCTTGGCCTCCCTCACGTCCAGCCCGTACTTGAGGAACTTCCGGTAGTCCACCTTCGTGGTGACGCCCGGCGTGTCCACGATCTCGAAGTCGACCCGGGACGAACCCAGTTCGATGCGCACCCGGCGCCGGACGGAGCGGCGCGTCTCGTGCGGAATCTCGGAGACCTCACCGAATCGATCCGCGCCCCAATCCTCCGCGATCCGGTTGGCCAGGGTCGTCTTGCCGACGTTGGGGGCCCCGTAGATTCCTATTTTAACCTCCCTCCTCGTGGATCTCAGGTAGTCCAGGAGTCGGCTGATGAGGCTCCTAGGCCTCACGCGACCACCCCGTGGGGGTCGGGGGCGTGGGCGTGGCCAGGTTCGTGAGCCGGGCGATCAGAAGGCCGCTGCGGGTGGGGGCTCCGGCTCCCACGCTGCGAGGGACTGCCAGGTTCATGGTGGAGGTCACGGGTGTGGGTCGGGGGGACCTGGTGGTGGATGCGGGCACGGGGACGGGCGTGGTGGCGTTGGAGGCGGCCCGACTCGGGTGCGAGGTGGTCGCCGTGGATCTGGACGAGGAGCTGCTGGAGGTGGCTCGGGAGCGGGCCCGTGAGGAGGGGCTGGACGATCGGATCGAGTTCGTGCGGGCGGACGTCAGGGAGCTGCCGGACCTGGTGGATCAGGCCGACGCGGTGATCTCCACGGTTCCCATCAAAACGCTTCCCGACCCGGAGCGGGTCTTTGAGGCCTACGCCGAGTCGGTGCGGCCCGGCGGTCGGGTGACTCAGCTTACCCACTGGCCGGGGCGCTTCCGGCGGGCGGTTGAGGGCGTACCCCTCCGGGTGGAGCGGAGGTACCTGCGGTGGGTTCACCTGGTACCGGGGTTCATCTTCGTCTGTCGTCGGGAGTGACGGGTATGCTGGCGCCCGGCTGGCACCGGTTCGTCCTGCCGCCCGCGGCGCTCGGCGCGATCGCCGCCCCGGTGTGCAAGCCAGTCTCCGCGCTGTTCCTGGCCGCGGC
>JBDOKE010000099.1:0-1934 GCA_039833815.1 Methanobacteriota archaeon
CCGCGCAGACCAAGCAGAGTCCCAGCGCGCCCGGTCCCCGACCGGCCGACAGCGCCAGAAGCGCCAGGGTCACGACCACGGTGGCCACCTGGGCGCGGACCCCGGTCAACACCCATCCAAAGACCCGTGAGGAGCGCACCAGCAACCACGTCCCAACCGGCAGGGCCGCGGCGTACAGGCCGGCGGCCGCCAGCGCCTCCCCCCACGTCATCCCACCCAGATGCTCCTGTAGGAACACGGAGGCCCCGCTCCTGGGATTACCCAGCGCGTAGAGCGCTACGATGGAGGTGAGGTTGTCGGAGGCGTCCACCCCGGAGACCACCATGATGTACTCGTCCGCCCGCCGAACCCCCAGTCGCCGCAGGAGGGACACCACGTTGGCCGGCCCCAGCCCGGGCAGCAGGCCGAGCACCACCCCGGTGAGCGTCCCCAGGACACCGCAGCGGAGTAAGTCAACGCCGGAGACGCGAGGCCTCGCCCGACCCTGTTCCGGGATCTCGGGCCGGTTCAGCGCGCAGGAGAGACCGGGTCCGACCGCGTAAAACCCGGTCAGCATCGCCTCGATCGGCCCCGGGACGCTCACCGAGTCCCACAACAGGGCCAGACACCCCACGACCGCGCTGGCCCCTGAGACCACCAGACCGTCCACCCCGTTGTCCACCGCCTGGACCCCGATCACCGCGAGCACGAGCGCGGGCACCGCCGGGCGGAGCGCCCCGTAAACCTTGGGCGCCGCCCCGGACAGCGCCAGCACGAGCGGCGCGGCGATCAGGGCCGTTGACAGGGTGCCCAGGGCGGAGAGCCGGGCGGCCTCCTCCGCCCGTCCGGCGAGCGCGTACCGTTGAAATGGCACCAGCACGGCCGTCGTCGTCTGATCGTCCGGCACGCCCAGAAACATGCTTTCAAGCTTGGATACCGGGGCGTTGATCGCGGAAGCCGTCACGGCAAACGATAACAGGTCGTCACGCCCCACCGGGCCCGGGTCGTACTCCGAGAAGAACGTGTTCGGGTGCAGCCCCGGGACGTATCCGGAGAGCACGCCGGCCAGCAGACCTAAGAACGAGCCCCCGAGCAATCAGACCCCCTGAGGAGGGGAGTGCCGGCCGGGATGTTGAAGCAGCTCTGGAACTCGTTTGCGGTGGGGATGGGAGCCGCCTGGCTCCTGGGTCTGGTGGCCCTGCCGATCGCGACCCTGGGAGCGGTGCCCACCCTACTGCTGCTGCTGACGGTCTCGCTCGTGATGGGGATGTCCGCGTACCGGACCCTCTCTCCCGTCTCGGCGACGGTCCGAGGGATGGGCCTCCTGGCGCTGCTGCTGGTAAACCTGGCCCGACTCCGGTACCCGAACCCCCTCCTGGCGACCGCCGTGCTGATCCCGCTGTTCCTCATCGACCGACGCTGGTTCCTGGCGGTCCTGGCCGCGTCCGGGCTCGTGCTGATCCTTCGCGCCGTGGTGGAGTTCCACCTGGCGATGATGGAGGTGGACCCGGAGTACCGGGCTCGGGTTGCCTGGCTGGCCGAGCTACTCTCCAGGGTCTGGAGCGGAACGATGGAGTGGCTGTGGGAGCTCGTGACGGCCTACCGGGAGCACGGGAGCGAGCTGCGCGGCTCGCTGACGGTCTGGGGGAAGCGACTGCTCCGATGGGCAATGAGCTAGGCGCGTCCGCGGTCCAATCGTCATCATCGATTCAGTAGCGCGGGACGTCGTCATCCGCGCCCGTTCCAGTCCACGAGCACGCCATCCACCAGCATCTTACCCTCTGGGACGTTCCTGCGCACGACCGCGCCCGGGGCCGTGGCCGCGCGTGGACCGAGCTTTCGACCCGGTAGAATCGAGGTGTTGATCCCCGTCTTCACGCCGTCCCCGAGCACCGCACCGAACTTCCGGCGGCCCGTATCCTCCAGCTCGCCCTTCACGATCACCCTCACGTTCC
>JBDOKE010000100.1:0-3059 GCA_039833815.1 Methanobacteriota archaeon
GCCGCCGGGGGAGTACTGGGCGGATCCGCTGGGATTCCCCACCCCTGCCTTCTTCCGGGAGGTCGTGCTGCCGGACTCGCGGGGGCTTCTCGTCACCCCGCCCACCAAGCTGGCGGGCCGTTCCTACAGGGAGAACGAGGCCCTGGTGAGGAGGCTCGAGGCGCGCTGGCGGGAGCTGTCAAGGAAGCCCAACCGGGAGAAGGTCGTGGCCCTGGTCTACTACAACTGGCCCCCGGGCCGGGAGTCCGTCACCGCAGACGGGCTGGACGTGTTCGGCTCGCTCGTTAACATCCTGGCACATCTCAAGGCTGCGGGTTACGACGTGAGGACGCCTTGGGACCGGGAGCTGCTGGAGATCGCCCGGCTCGAGCGGGAGGGTCGGTGGGACGAGGCGGCCCGGCTGGTGAGGAGACTCGAGGTCGAGCTCGCCAGGCTGGTCTGGCGGTACGGGATCAACGTGGGATGGTGGAGCGGGGAGCGGCTGCGCCGGCTGTACGAGGGTCGGGCCTACCTTGCCCTCATCCCCGTCGACGCGTACCGGCGGTGGTACGGGCGACTGCCCGAGGTGGATCGGCTGTACGTGGAGGCTGGCCTGCCCGGGTTCCTCTACGGGTACGCTCGGCTGCTGAAACCGCCGCTGGGCAGGCGGGAGCTGGAGGCGTTAAGGCGCGATCTGGAGGTGCTGCTGACGGAAGCGCGGCAACTGCTGTCGTCCGTGGGACCGGCCGGTCCGGGTAACCCTCGTGAGCTTCAGGCCGCCCGGGAGGAGGCTCTGAAGGCGCTCTCCCAACTAGCGGAGTCGGTGCTGGGGTACGCCTCGGGGCGTCTGAGCGCGTCGGGGCTCCGTCGAGCGTTCGAGCGGGCGCTGGAGGCGGGCCGGCGGCTGGAGCGGCTGTTGGGGTACCGCACGGGCCTGTTTGGATGGGGGCCGCCGCCCGGGGACGTGATGGTCGTTGACGGGTACTTCGTGGTCCCGGGGCTGAGGTTCGGGAGGGTACTGCTGGTGCCTCAGCCCCCGCGCGGCTGGCTCTGGGGCTCGTTGGAATCGTCGGTAGCGTACCACTCGCTGCTGCTCCCGCCGCCGCACTACTACCTGGCCGTGTACCTGTGGTTGAGTCGAACGGCCGACGTCGTCGTGCACGTGGGCACGCACGGCACGCTCGAGTGGCTGCCGCTGCGCCGGACGCTGCCCTCCCACGTGGACTTCCCGACGGTGCTGCTCGGCGACACCCCGCACGTGTACCTGTGGTGCGTGACGAGCGGGGAGCTGCTGAACGTCAAGTGGAGGACGAGCGCGGTGGTGATCGGGCACCTGCCGCCGCCCCCGGAGACGGCGACCGAGTTCTACCTGCGGACGCTCGTGGAGGCGCTGCACGAGTGCTTCCACTGGTTCCAGTCCGGCAGCCCCGGGCTCGCGGAGCGGCTGCGCCCGCTCATCCTGGAGGCGCTCCGCGTCACCCGGCTGTACGAGTGGATGGGACTCTCCTGGGAGGACGTGGTCCGGATGGCGGGGACGGCGCGGGGCTTCGAGCGGCTGGTGGACCGGCTGCACCTCTACCTGCACGCGATGCAGGCTCACGGCGAGCGCCCGGTACCGGCGAGCCTGGCCCGCTCGCTGCACGTGTACGGGCTGATCACCTCGGACGAGACGCGCGCCTACGTGCGCGCCGTCCTCTTCCGCGAGTTCCTGAGGCGGGAGCTCGAGCGCCGCGGGCTGAGCCTCGACGAGCTGAACCGGATGATCCGGGGCTCCCCCGACCGGGCCCTCCGGCTCCTGAACGAGCTCTGGCGCGAGTGGGACCGGTTGGTCTCCCACCCGAAGGAGCTGCGGTCCCGGTACCCCGACCTCTACCGGGAGGCGGAGCGAATCCGGCGACTCGTGATCGAGTCCGCCCGGCTTGAGATCGAGAGCCTGCTGAGCGCCCTCTCCGGGCGCCGTATCCCGGTGGGCCCCCCTGGTGACCCCACCCTGGACCCATCCGTGCTGCCCACGGGGCGCCTGCTGTACGCCCTGGACCCGAACGCGCTCCCGTCCGAGGCCGCCTGGCGGGCGATCGAGGGACTGCGGCCGCCGCGACGACCCACCCTCTTCCTGCTCTCCGCCACGGATCTGATCAACGATCGCGGCGTCTCCCTGGCCTACCTGATGAGGGCCTCGGGCCTGGTGAGGCTCGCCGAGGGGTACGGGCTCACGGGCGCCCCGGTCTACACCCCGGTCCTCGTCTGTCAGGGGCTGGAGTCCGTCTTCGCCCGGTGCACCCCGGGCCTCGCGCTGCTCAAGGCGCACCTGGCGTGCGTCCTGGAGGCCTCCAGGCGGTGCTCACCGTCGGGACTGGAACGGCTCCTGGAGCGGCTGCGGAGCAGGTGCCAGGACCCGGAGCTCCGGGCCGCACTCTCGAGGATCCGCGTCGACCCGGGCCTGCTTCACCGGGGCCTGGAGGCGCTGCGGCGGTGGTACGAGTCCCTCCCGATCCGGGTGCTCGAGCTCCCGGACTTCCGCCCGGACCCGAGCTGGTACGAAGCGTGGGCGGTGAAGTTCCTGTACGGGGTGCAGGTGGAGGGGCTGCCGGTGGAGGAGGCCGCCCGGCGCGCCGCCGCGGCCCTCTACGGGCCTGCCGACTACGCGACGGGGGTCCGGGTGCTCACCGAGCGGCTGGAGCCCCGCGAGTGGGACCGCTTCGTGGCCTCCCTCCCCGCCAAGCTGGGCCGGATCCTGCTGCCTGAGGGTCCCGTCTCGGACCCCGGGATGTTCAAGCTGGAGCTCCTGCTGGTCGACCAGCTCGTGAAGGCGAAGACCGACCGCGTCTGGGGGGCCCTGGCGGAGGACGTCCTGGAGTTCGGCGTCGCCTGCCTCGCCCTCTCCCGGGCCGTGCGCGGCGCGTGCCTCGACCTGCTGCTCCTGGATCAGACCACCCGGGAGCTGACCCCGTTCCACGCGGAGCTGCTGCGCGAGTTCCACTCGCTGCTCCTCGACCGGGACTGGCTCCTCTCGCTGAGCACCCCGGGTCAGGCCGCCGCTCTGTTCGAGCGGGTATCCAGGCTACTGGGCCTGGTCGCCG
>JBDOKE010000101.1:0-1534 GCA_039833815.1 Methanobacteriota archaeon
GAGTCCACCCAGACCGCCCTCGCGTTGCTGATGTCGCTCCCGACCTTCTCACCCAGTGCGCGCAGCGGGGCGAGTGCATCACCCGGGCCGGAGCGGACGGCGCCGGTAGCGTGGTGTTTAGCGCAAGTCTCACGAGCCGTCGTACCCTTCCCGTGCGTGACCCGCGGCGAACGTTACGAGTTTCGTAACGACTTCGCGGACGGAGGCGCTGGAGAACCAGGCTTCAGTGGCTCCAAGTCGTCCTGGGCGGTCACCTCAGCCTCTCCGAGCCCGCACCGCCAGTGCCAGCCCGGCCGCGATCGGGAGCAGCAGAGAGACCGTGGACCGACGCGGCTCGTACCGCAGGTGTACCTGGCCGCGCTCAGCGCGCACCATCATTGTGCCTCCCGGGCCCGGGTAGATGCGGCCACCCCGGGCTCTCCACCCAGGCAGGAACATGGCCTTCACCAGCACCCATTCCGGACGCTTCGGGTAAAGGGTAACCTCGGTGACACCGTGATGTCGAAAGGGAACGGGTCGGGGAGGCGAGGAGAACCCAGAGAGAAGGCGAGTTAGCAGACCGCGCTCTCGAGCACCGGGCAGCGGGATCGCCCAGTGGTTCCTGGGCACCCTGATCGGTACCGGGTGCGCGGATAGCGCCAGGCTCGCCGGGTCGAGGCCGGAGACACGCACGGTCCCCCGTCCGACTCGAAGATCCCTCCAGAGCCGACCGTCGACCATGTAGACGGGAACCGTGACGGTACTGCGGCGGATGGACTGCGGCCTCTCAATCCCGACGCGCTTCCTGTCCCGCGCGATCACCGCCGTGGGATCCTCCAGGCGGAGCCTGAAGTGCGCCCGGCGGAGGGGCACCCCGAGCGCCCTTGCCGTCCAGCGGGCTAGGTTAGGGTCGTGGGACGGCAGGATCAGCAGTACCCGATGTCCCGCGCGGGCCAGCTTCAACGCCTCCACCACGTCGCGCCTCGATCCGGGCCGGACAAGTACCCTGTCGAACTTCCTAAGGTCGCTCACGTCGCCTACGACCGCGAACGTGAACCCGTCACCCTGGTAAGGGGTGAGCACGAGGGCCGTCGTGTAGGCTTCGAGCGCCATCTCCACGTCCACGTTCGGGTCGTAAACGCCGATCGGGTCGACGGCCTCGGCGAAGGACGCGCGCCGGTTCTCCAGGATCGTAACCGGGCCCTCCCTGTGAACCGGCTTCAACCCGTGTCGCTCGGCGTCCCGCGCCACCGTCGGTGAGACGGTGAGGAGGTACCGGGAGTTGGTCAGCCACGTGAGCACGGCCGGCGCGCCCGGAACGTACCACCAGGACCCAGACTGCCACTCCATTCGGGCTATTAGCGCGGTGAAGTGCGGGCATCCCTGGCTGAAGTGGCCCGTGGGCCGAGGCCCGACGTACAGGGCGTTATCCGCCAGGTTCCCCCGAAGCTTCAGGTACCGGAGGACGGGTCCCGCCGCGGCACGGGTGAATGGGTCGTGAGGGCGATGCTCCGCGACCCACTCCCACGCCCGCGTGACGCTGATCGCGGTCTCG
>JBDOKE010000102.1:0-7845 GCA_039833815.1 Methanobacteriota archaeon
CGACCGGCTCCTCGACGCCCTCGAGACCGCCCGCGAGGAGCACGGCCCCGTGGGCGAGGTCCTGCTCGCGTTCAAGCTCCTCCTGAACCGGGTCGAGCGGGGCGAGCTCGACCGCGAGCGCGTGGAGGCGTTCTTCCGCGAGCGCGTGTGGCCCGAGCTCTTCACCGAGATCGCGAACCGCGCGTTCGAGGAGGCGACGGGGTTCCGCCTGTACTCCGCCCAGGCCGTGTGGACGCGCCGCCTCGTCCGCGGCTGCAGCTTCTCGATCCTGGCCCCGACCGGCACGGGCAAGACCTCCTGGGCCTCCCTGATGAGCGCCCTCCTGGCCCACGCGGGCCGGCGCGTGTATTACCTCGTGCCCACCACCACCCTCGTCCGCCAGGTGGAGGAACGCATCCGGGACCTCGCCGACCGGGCCGGCCTCAACGTCGAGGTCGTCGGATACCACGCGGCCCTACCCCGAGAGCGCCGGGCCGAGGTCCAGCGGCGCATCCGGGAGGGCGACTTCGACGTCCTGATCACCACGGCCCAGTTCCTGGTGCACCGGGTGGACGAGCTCGAGCGGCTCGACTTCGACGTGATCTTCGTCGACGACGTGGACGCGATCATCCGCGGGACGGGCCGCAACGTGGACCGACTGCTCCGGGTGGCGGGCCTGAGGCAGGAGGAGATCGACGCCGCGTACCGGCTCGCGAGCCTCCGGCGCCGGTACTACTCCCTGCGCGACTGGCTCGAGTCGCTGGAGGAGCGCGGCGAGGAGCGCCGGGCCGAGCGGGTCCGGCGCGACCTGAAGCGGATCGAGCGGGAGATGGAGGAGCTCGAGTCCCGGGTCGAGCGGGCCCGGGACCGGGACCTCGCCCGGATCGTCTTCATGAGCGCGACGGGAGCCGCCGCCCCCTCCCGCAGGCTCGCGATCGTCCGGGAGCTGTTCGACTTCGAGGTGGGAGCCGGCGGCGAGGGGCCCCGGAACATCCAGGACGTGGCCGTGCCGAGGAGGCCGTCCCCGAGGGCCGTACGCGAGCTCGCGGAGCGCGTGGGCCCGCAGGGCGGCCTGATCTTCGTACCGCAGCGACTGCCCGGGGGCGTGCGGGCGCGGGAGGTGGCGGAGGAGCTGGCCGAGTACCTGCGGAACCACGGGATCGAGGCCCGGGCGGTGCACGCGGGCACGCCGGCCGAGGAGCGGGAGGAGGCGATCGACGCGTTCGCGGAGGGCGAGGTGGACGTGCTCGTCGCCGTCGCCAGCCCGTACGGCGTCATCGTGCGCGGGCTGGACCTGCCCCAGGCGGCCCGGTACGCGATCTTCTATGGGATCCCGAGGCAGCGCATCCGCCTCACGCCCCGGGAGGAGGACTTGAAGGACGTGACCTACGTCGCCTCCGCCCTCTCCAACCTCGCGCGGCTGGTCGATGACACCCGGCTGCGGAGTCGGCTCGAGGGCGTCGCCGGTCGACTCTGGCGGATCGTTCGGCGCGGCTCCTGGTACCGGGAGCGGGTCGAGGAGGCCGTCGAGGACCTCTCCATCGAGGAGCTTCGGGAGCTGGCCGACCGGGACGCGAACGAGATCGCCGACGCGCTGGACGTGGAGCCCTGGCTGGCCCGGAGCGTGCGCACGCTGGCCGAGGGCGTCCGGGAGTTGCTCGACCTGCTCGGGGACCGGGAGCGGGTGGAGCGGCTCGCGCGCGAGGCGACCACGGTGGCCGTGCGGGAGGAGGACGGTGAGTCCTTCCTCGAGGTGCCCGACCTGCGGACGTACGTGCAGGCCAGCGGGCGCGTGAGCCGGCTGTTCGCCGGCGGGGTGACCTTCGGGCTGTCCTTCGTGCTCTGCGACCCCGAGGACGATCGGGAGCTGCGGCTCCTCAACGGGCTGATCCGACGGATGTCCTACGCGTACGGGACCGAGTTCGAGTGGAAGTCCTACCCAGAGGAGCTCACGGCGGACGACATCGGGCTGCGGTTGGAGGGACTGTCCGAGGAGCGGTTGAGCGAGCTGGTGGAGCGGGTGGATCGGGACCGAGAGCGCGTGCGCCGGATCCTCCGGGGCGAGCTCGAGCCGGAGGAGGCCGGCCGGCTCGCGCGCTCGGCCCTGATGATCGTCGAGTCGCCGAACAAGGCTCGGATGATCGCCTCCCTCTTCTCGCGCCGCCCCTCCCGGCGCCGGCTCGAGGGCGGCGTGGCCTACGAGACCACGGCCGAGGGCCTGCACCTGACCGTCGTCGCCACGCAGGGGCACGTCGCGGACCTCGTGGAGGATGCGGGCGTCTTCGGTGTGGAGCGGGTGGGAGACCGGTGGGTACCCGTGTACGACGTCCTGGGCCGGTGCCGGGAGTGCGGGGAGCAGGTCGTGGGGCGCGAGGAGTGCCCGAACTGCGGGGGCGAAGTCGAGCTGAAGACGCCCCTCCTGGAGTCCATCCGTGACCTCGCCGCCGAGGCGGACGTCATCCTCATCGGCACGGACCCGGACACCGAGGGAGAGAAGATCGGGTGGGACGTGTTCAACTACCTCGGCTGGATCACCGCGGAGGTGCACCGGACCGAGTTCCACGAAGTCACCCGACGCGGCATCACCGAGGCCCTGAGGGAGGAGAACTGGAAGGACGTGGACGCGGGCCGCGTGTCCGCCCAGATCCTCCGGCGGGTCGCCGACCGCTGGATCGGTTTCGCCCTCTCCCAGGACCTGTGGGAGGTGTTCAAGCGGCTCACCATCGACCTGGGCGAGCACGATCGGGGCACGCTCATCGAGCTCCGGCTCCGCCTCCCCGAGGGCGTCGAGATCGTCTCCTTCCGCCGCCGGTTCGACGACGAGCGCACCCCGGCCCGACCCGTCCGCGTGCGCCGGGAGGGCGACGAGTACGTCGTCCGCACCCGCATCTCCCGGGGCGGCCCGGTGACCTACGTCGCCACCCTCCTGGACGAGGACCGGAGGCTCGGCGACGCCGAGTCCGTGCGGGAGGAGGCCGTGAGGGTGAAGGCGTTCGCGGACGGGGAGGAGGTCGAGCCCGACGTCCGGCTCGAGGCCATGACCTGGCTCAGCGCCGGCCGGGTTCAGACGCCCGTGCTCGGCTGGATCATCGACCGGGCCCGGGAGTACCGGGAGACCGAGTTCTACGCCGGCCGCGCCCGCGTGCCCGCCGGGAAGGAGGAGATCACCGCCCTCATCGAGGAGCTGCGCCTGCCCGAGGACCTCGCGGGGCGGGTGCGCGAGGCCGCCACCGCGCTGCGCCGGATCGCCGAGGAGGGTGAGGGGGCGACCCTCTCCCGGGACGAGCTCGGACCGCTGGCCGACACGGACCTCTTCGAGCCGGCCGACGGCGCGTACCGGCTGTCGGACCGCGCGCGGAAGCTCCTCCGGGAGCGCGGCCTCGTCGGCCTCCTGCTCGCGGCGCTCAGGGCGGTCGGGGGCTAGCCTACCCCTCCATCCCCTCCTCCAGCGCCCGGATCAACCGCCGCTCGAACCGCTCGTGCGCCCGGAAGTGCTCGTTCGGGTCCCGGATCAGGGTGTACCACCAGTACACCGTGAAGGCTCCCAGCGTCAGCACCGTCAGCGCGAGGTACAGCACGGTGCTCCTCCGCGGCACCGGCTTCAGCTCCTCCACCTCGAACGGGGGCTCGTACGGGCTCATTCCCACGGCCCGGGCCACCCCCTTCACCAGCCCCCGCTCCACGGTCGAGTGCTCGTGGAAGTCCCGATTCAACGAGTGGTACACGTACAGCACCGCCAGCAGCCCCAGGATCGGGATCAGCGAGAGGAGCACCCACAGCATCGGGTTCCGTGGCTCCCCCCGCAGCCGCTCGACCTCCAGCTCGAGCGTCGCCACGTCCTCGTACCCGGCCTCGTGCAGCAACCGGATCAGCGTCGAGAAGAACCGAAACGAGCGCTCGAAGTGCTCGTTCCGGCGCCGGATCAGCAGGTACAGGTAGTACAGGTAGAGCGCCTCACCGGCCAGCATCCCGATCAGGACCACGAGGGCGGTCGGCCCCGTCGGCCCCGAGAGCCCCGGGACCGTCGACGACGCCCGCAGCAGCGACGCGGCGATCCACGACGCGTAGGTCAACGCCCAGGGCAGCATCGCCTGCATCACCGGGATCTCCCGGTCCGGCCGGCACAGGGTGCTGCACTCCCTTAGCTGAACCAGGTACTCGCGCAGCGTCACCTCCCACGCCCCACCCCTGGGTCGCTCGGACTCCGGTTCCGACGGTCGAAAAAACGGTTATAAGCCCACGCGCGGACACCCAACGGTCGGGAACCGGGCGGGCTTCACCCGCCGGGGATGCCCCGACCGGTCGGCAGCCCGGTAGACCCGACCGAGGCCGTCCCCCGACGCCCCGCTCGGGGGCGCGGATGAGGGGGCGGGCAAGCCGCCGGGCACACCCTCGTTCTCACGGTCAACCCGGTTGATGAGGACCCATTGTCCCCACTGAGCGGTGATGAGTACGACGGGGGCCGAAACCGGCCCCCGCCCGGCCGATGAGGACCACCGCGCCATCGGACCTGATGAAGACACGACGGGGTTCCCGAGGCGGGGGGAGCCCGTTGCCGCTCCGGGAGGTGTACCGCACCAAGGTGAGTGGCATCGAGGTAATCGTCCTGCAGGGTGACATCACCGAGCTGGAGGAGGCGGACGCGATCGTGAACCCCGCCAACAGTCAAGGAGTGATGGGGGGCGGCGTGGCGGCCGCGATCAAGGAGAGGGGCGGGGAGGAGATCGAGCGTGAGGCCCGCGAGAAGGCGCCGATCCCCGTGGGCGAGGCCGTCGCCACGACCGCGGGCCGGCTGAGCGCGGAGTACGTCATCCACGCGCCCACGATGGAGCGACCGGCCCAGCGGATCGGGGTGGAGAACGTGAAAAAAGCCACCCGCGCGGCCCTGGAGAAGGCCGAGGAGCTGGGCGTGGAGTCCGTCGCGTTTCCGGGCATGGGCACCGGGGTCGGCGGCGTCCCCTACGAGGACGCGGCGGAGGCCATGGTCGGGGTCATCCGGGAGCTGGCCCCGAGGCTCGAGCACGTCCGCAGGATCTTCCTGGTGGGGTACGAGGAGGAGCTGGCGGAGGCGTTCGCCGGGGCCCTGCGCTGAGCCTCCGCCCGGGACAATCGTTACGATACTCAAAACGATACGCCCGCAACCGTGGCTCCCGGGTAACAACCGGAAATACCGGGAGCCGGTGGACCGCCGCGGGGCCCACCTTGCCCGCCGTCCGCGCCCGGGACCTATGGAAGGAGTACGGGAGGGTCGTCGCCCTCCGCTCCGTGGACGTCGAGGTAGGCCGGGGCGAGCTCGTGGCCATCCTCGGACCCAACGGCGCGGGTAAGTCCACGTTCATCAAGATCGTGTGCGGGGTCACCAAGCCCACCCGGGGCGAGATCCGCGTGCTGGGGGGCGACCCATCCGACCCTGACGTCAAGCGCCGCGTCTCCATCGTACCCCAGCAGGGGGGCCTGTACCTCGAGCAGACCGTTCGGGAGAACGTCCGGTTTTACGCCCGCTTGTACGGCGTGGAACCGGACGAGGAGCCGTTCGAGCTCCTGGAGGTGCACCGGTACATGGATCGACGCGTGGAGCACCTCTCCGGCGGCATGCGGAAGCGCGCCGCCGTCGCCCTGGCCCTCGCCCTCCGGCCCGAGATCCTGGTCCTGGACGAGCCAACCAACGAACTGGACCCGACGGCCCGGCAGGACGTGATCGAGGCCGTGCGCGAGTACAACGAGTCCGGCACGACCGTCCTCTACGTCTCCCACGACGTGCACGAGGTGGAGCAGCTGGAGCCGGACCGCGTGCTGATCTTTCTGGAGGGCCGCAAGGCCCTGGACGAGCCCTTCGATCGGCTCGTGAGCGAGCACGGGTCCGTGCTGGACGCGTACCGGGCCGTCGCGGCCCAGGCGGTGGGGGAGTGAGGGCGTGAGCTGGCGCGCGATCGCCGCCCGAGACCTCAAGGCGTGGCTGAAGGACCGGAGGCGGATGACGGTCACCTTCACCATGCCCATCATCGTGATGGTCATGATGTACGGCGCCTTCTACGACGTGAACCCGACCAGCGTCAACGTCGCGATCCTCCGGCACGACTCTGGCGCCGGGGACCCGATCGTCGACCAGCTGAAGCGCGATCACCGGATCCACCTGGTCCACGTGAAGAGCGTCCGGGAGGGGCGCGACCTGGTCCGGCGAGGCTCGGCCTCGGTCTTCCTGTACCTGCCGTCCGGGTTCCCGGACCGTAAGGCCGAGATCTACTACGACCCGACCGACCCGATGGGTTCCCGGTACGTCCTGAGCAAGATCCAGCGGGCCTGGGCGAGGCACGTGGCGAACGCCCTCAAGTCCTCCATGAGGCGGCTGGCCCCGGTGCTGAGGATGATGCCAGTGCGACCCGCCCACGCGCCGCGGTTCAACCCGTTCCACGTGCAGACGCCGGCGAAGGGGCTCAAGTACTTCGACTACCTACTCCCAGGGCTGGCCGTCATGACCGCGGCGATGGGCTCCATCTTCGGGCTCGGGCGCCTCATGATGGAGGAGATCGAGCTGGGCGTGTCCTACGCCCTCTTCGCGGCCCCCATCCGGGCCCGAGACGTCGTTATCGGACGGTTCGTGAACATGACCGTCTGGGGCTGCGTCCGGTGCGCGATCGTCGTGCTCGTCGCGCTGGCCCTGGGCGCGAAGATCCTCCATCCCTTCCTGCTCTTCCTGGTGGGGGCGCTATCCGCCGCCACCATGGTCGGACTCGGCCTTCTCATGGCCTCGCTCGCCGGCCGCTCGGAGGTCGCGGAGATGGCTACGGGAGCGGTGACCATGCCCATGATGTTCCTCTCCGGCATCTTCATGCCGATCAGCGTCATGCCGAGCTGGGCCCGAGCGCTCGCCACGATCAACCCGATGTACTACATGGGCGACGCGGCCCGGAAGGCGGCGCTGCTGGGCTACCTCGATCCGGTGGACCTCCTCATCCTGCTGGGCTTCATGATCGGGTTCCTCGCGGCCGGCGCGGCCCTGTACGACCGCGTCCGGGAGTACCTCTAAACGTAGAGATCCCAGGGACCCAGCCGGCGCGCCGGCTCCGGCAGCTCCCCCCGCTCCTCCCATCGCACCCGCAGCGCCACCGGGGAATACTCCCTCAGCAGGTCCAGGGCCAGCTCCACCGGGGGCCGCACCGCGTAGACCAGGTCCGGCCTCAGCGCGCGCTTGACCCAGCCCGACGCCCCGACGGCGTCCGCGTTCACGGAGGGCAGCCCGCGATCCAGCGCCCGCCGAACGTGCTCGACCCGCACCTCGACCCCGACCACGTCCACACCACGCTCCCGCAGGAACGAGAGGTACCGCAGGTTCCGCCCGTGACCCACCTCCACGACCCGCCTCGCCCGCAGCTCCCGCACGATCCGGAGCAGCGCCCGCAGCTCGGCGTCACCGCCACGGCGGCCGCTCCGGGTCCCTCCTGACAAGCTCCAGCAGCCCACCCTCCCGCCAGGCCCTTCGGGCAAACCCCGGAGGCTCGCGCAGTGGCACCTCACCCGACCCCGCCCGCAGGACGAGCTCGTCCAGGTCGACGACGATCCGTTCCCCGTCCTCCACGACCCTCGTGGGGTCCTCGCGCGCCTCCACCGTGGGCAGACCCCGGTTCAGGGCGTTCCGGTAGAAGATCCGGGCGAAGGACCGGGCGACCACGCACGCGATCCCGGCCTGCTGCAGGGCCATGACCGCCTGCTCCCGGGAGGACCCGCACCCGAAGTTCCGGCCCGCGACGAGGATGTCGCCCTCCCGCACCTTCTCCGGGAACTCCGGGTCCGCCCCGGTCATCGCGTACCGACCCAGCTCGTCGTAGGAGACCCGCCTCAGGTACCGACCCGGGATGATCTGGTCCG
>JBDOKE010000103.1:0-1877 GCA_039833815.1 Methanobacteriota archaeon
CGATCATCGGTGAGCGGCCCTACGAGCCGATCGCGGAGCGAGCGCCCTGCGTGATCGCCGGGTTCGAGCCCGAAGACGTGCTCATCGCGGTCCTCGCGTGCCTCAAGATGATCCGGCGGGGTGAAACCCGCCTGGTCAACGAGTACGCGCGGGCGGTGAGGCCGGAGGGGAACCGGGTGGCGCTCAGGACCATGGAGCGGGCCTTCGAGCCGGAGGACCGGCCGTGGCGCGGGTTCCCCACGATCCCGGAGTCCGGGCTGGCGCTGCGAGAGGAGCTCTCCGAACACGACGCGAGCGAGGCCGGGATCGAGCCGGACTTCAGCGTCGGCGCGGGCAAGAAGTGCATCTGCGACCGGATCCTGCGGGGCCTCGCCACGCCCGAGGACTGCCCGCTCTTCGGCAAGGAGTGCACGCCGACCAACCCGGTGGGCCCGTGCATGGTCTCGGAGGAGGGGCCCTGCTTCATCAAGTACCGGTTCGGCGGAGGTGCGTAGATGAGCGTCGATCATTGGCTGAGGCGCCTGGAAAAGGCTCTGCGAGACGGTGAGCGGGACCGGATCCTGGACCCGGCCGCGGCCGTCGGCCTGGTGGTCTTCGCCCCCATCGTCTCGACGGCGGCCGTGGTGGTCACGGCGGCCGGGTTCCTGCGCGTCTCCGGCGCTTCCATCGACCGGGCCGGGGATCTGGCGATACCGCTTGGGCTGCTGAACCTGGTGGTCTCCTTCGCGGTCGCGAACGCCGTGCTCGCGTACCTGCTCGTGCGCGGGGTCAACTTCCACTTCGAGCGCTCGGAACGGTTCTTCCGCGCGCTGGCTGAGGTGCTGTACGGGGCGGGGGTGATCTCGAAGCGGCGCTACCTCACCGTGACGCGCAAGCTGGGCGAGCTGACGCGGGCGGAGGGGATGGACGAGATCCTGTGGGCAGTGGCGGGGCTGGTCACGCTCGGGCTCTCGTGCCTGTACGTCCTGTGCCGGGTGTACTGGCGCGTGCACCGGCACGAGCGGAAAGAGGTCGCGATAGTGGAGCTGCTCGGGGAGCACCTCGAGGCGGGTCTGGAGATGCGACGGTGCGTGTCGTGCGAAGGGGTGGGCTCGTACGCCCTCCTTTCCCTGTTCTTGCCGCCGGCGTACCCGTTGCTCGTCTACCGCGTGTTCCGGGATCTGAACAGGCACCTCGCGGCCCATCGAGCGTTCGAGCGGGAGCTGGTCGAGCGGGTTTTCTCCTAGTTCACCGCCCCCGGCTCAGCCGCAGGCCTCCTGCCAGCGCTCGTACACCTCCTCGCACTTCCTTACCATGTCCTCCGGGGTCACCTCGCCGCGCGTCTTGAGGGCGGCCGCCAGCTGGGCTCCGCCGGCCCCGACCCCCTCCTTCACGTACCCCTCCTCGTACAGGGTGAACCCCTGGTACTTGGACTCCGAGAACCCCGGGTCGGCGGAGAACAGGGCGAACTCTCCCACCTGGCTCAGCAGGTCCTGGATGTCGGAGTCCTCATCCTCGACCACGTACTTGGTGGTGCCCACGAACACGCGGCCAGGGTCGTACTCGCCCTCCTCGGACAGGCACGCGAGGATGGGAGCCATCTGCGTCCCACCGGCCAGCAGGACCGGGACCTTGGACCCCTTGATAATCCCGATCACCGCGGGCATCATCGGATCGCCGAACCGGCGGATGGCCTCGTGCGGGTCCACGTCACCCGGCTCCACGCCCTGCGCCTCGAGCCCCTCGCGCACGACCTTCTCCTTGATCTCGTGCGGGGTCTCATGCGAGCTGCTCGCGAACCGGCCACTGACCTCGTACCCGAGCGCGGCCATCACCGCCATCGCAGTGGTCGTGCCGCCCGGCACGCTCTCCCCCACGGTCAGGAAGCCCACGTCCCG
>JBDOKE010000104.1:0-21887 GCA_039833815.1 Methanobacteriota archaeon
CACCCGCGCCCCCACCGGCTCACCACCCCGCACCTCCAACCAATCCCGCCCCTCCCGCACCTCCACCCCAAACCGCGACAACTCCTCCGCCAACGCCCGCAACCGATCCACCTCCTTGAACCGCACATGACCCACGTTCACGATCCGCGTCACCCCCTCCGCAAAACACCCCAACGCCGCCACCGTCGGCACCAAATCCGGCGCATCCGACAGATCCACCTCCACCCCCTCCAACGACCCCGACGACCGCACCACCACCCCATCACCACGCTCCCGCACCACCGCCCCCATCTCCTCCACGATCCCCACGATCCGCCGATCCGGATGCGACGACCCCAAATCCACCCCCCGCACCCACACCTCCCCACCAATCGCCCCCAACGCCACAAAGTAACCCGCCGAACTCCAATCATTCTCCACCCGAAACTCCCCAGGCGACCCCGGCCGACCCTCCACCACGAACGACGACCCCTCCCAATCCACCGACACCCCAAACGCCTCCAACACCTCCACCGTCAACCCCACGTACGGCCGCGACCGCAACCCACCCACCACATCCACCCGCAGCTCCCCCAACCCCGCCCCCAAGAACAACAACGCGCTCACGAACTGCGAACTCACGTCCCCGTACACCGCCACCCGCTCCCGAAACGGCCGCCCCGACACCACCACCGGCGGAAACTCCTCACCCCCCCGCACCCGACCCCACGCCTCCACCCCCAACGACCGCAACGCCGCCAACAAATCCCCCACCGGCCGCGACCGCAACGACCGATCCCCCGTCAACACCACCCGACCCTCCACCAACCCCGACACCCCACACCCCAACCGCAACGTCGTCCCCGAATTCCCACAATCCACCACATCCCCCGGCACCCCAGGCTCACAACCGAACCCCGACACCCGCACCACCCACCGACCCTCACCCTCCACCTCCACCCCCGCCCCCAACGCCCGACACAACCCCACCGTCGCCCGCACATCATCCGCCTCCAACACGTTCCTCAGCACCGTCTCCCCCTCACACAACGCCGCCGCCAACAACGCCCGATGCGACCCACTCTTCGACGGCGGCGGCGACACCTCACCCGACACCTCCCGCACACCCTCCACGACCACCCGAACCACGAACAACACCCCGATCGAACCCACCGATGACAACCGATTTAAATCGAGCCCACCAGCGCCCGCACGGGTGATCACCATGACCGAAGAACCCACCGTCGTCGCCTTCTGCTGCTACGAGTGAGGCTACGGCGCCGCCGACCTCGCCGGCACCAGCCGCATGCAGTACCCCACCAGCGTCCGCATCATCCGCGTCCCCTGCACCGGCCGCATCGGCATCGAACACCTCCTCACCGCCCTCACCAGAGGCGCCTGGGCCGTCTTCGTCGCCGGCTGAAAGGAGGGCGAGTGCAACTACGAGGACGGCAACCTCAAGTGCCACCGCCGCGTCCAGGCCGCCAAAAAGCTCCTCGAGGCCATGGGCCTAGAGCCCGAGCGCATCGAGATGTACTTCATGACCTCCGCCGAGGCCGACAAGTTCGTCGCCGCCGCCCAGGAGATGCACAAACGCGCCAAGGAACTCGGACCACCCTTCCAGCGGTAAACGCGCCGGCGGGATGAGGCCCGGGGGGAACCCGAAACCCGGGACCCCCGGGCGGAACCGCCGCGCCCACCCCGCCAAACGTTACAACACCCAAAACGATCCCGGCCAAGAGGAACCGACAGCCCCACCACCGAAAGGGAACCCGAAAGCGGCCCGAACCGCCCCCACCAAGGACCGCCGAAAGCGCACAGGAAAGGGGTCGAGGACGCCCAGCCAACCGATGACGCCGATAACCGCCGAGACGCCCCGGACCAACCGCCCCCGCAAGAACCCCGTCACACACCGTACGTCACGACCCGATACGGATCCCCACGCAGACCCCAACGCAGAACCCCACGCGGGGATAAAGGTCAGAAACGCTCCACCGCCGTCAAAGGGCACAAGAACCATGGGCACGCCGCGCTCACCGAGGTGGGCAACCCCCCAGCACCTCCGGGAGGACGTTAGGACCGAGCGATGGTCGTAGGGCCGTTAACAGTCACGTGGCCATCACCCGTGGAAAGGTGGGGACGTGAGGACGGTGGCCACCCTGCGAGGGGTGAAGGGGGCGGGCATCCCCACGAACGTTTCAAAACACGTAACGATTCCCGCTGGTGCGGGGGCCGGGATTTGAACCCGGGACGGCCCTACGGCCACGGGATCCTCATTCCCGCCCCTTTGACCAGGCTCGGGCGCCCCCGCGACCTCCACCACCGCCCCCACCACCCCGATTAAAAACCCTTCGCCGCACCGCCGGCCCGCGGGCGCCGGTCGTATCAAGACGCGTAACGATCGGGCGAAACCCTCAACGCCCGGACGGGCCCGACGGGGGCCGCGCCCGTGACGAGGCTCGTTACGCGTGACCCGACCGGGGATGATCGGCTTCACCCGGGCCGAGGCCCGGCCGGGCCCAATCGTTTCAAACCTCGTAACGATTCCGCGGACCGCCTCGGAGTCCCACCCTCCCGGAGTCCTGCGCGCCCGCTCCCTCGGCCGGGTGTCCTCGCCCGGGGGTCGCCCTCTCCCGCGCTCGCCGGCCCCGGGCGGGTGTGGCCCGGCCCCCGCCGGGTCCTCGGCCGATTGGGAGCGGTGGGCTCAGGGCCTCGGGGCGCTACGGCCCCTCGGCCCTTACACCCCCGCCCCATCAACCGGGTCTTTTACCCGAGGCCTCAACGGCCGCCTATTTTCGGGGACCGCTTCGGGCCTGGATGCTTTCAGCCCTTATCGGACACGGCGTAGCTACCCGGCGTGCCCTGCCGGACAGCCGGTCCACCAGAGGCCGCGGACCGCCGTTCCTCTCGTACTAGGCGGTCCTTCCCCTCAGGCGGCCAACACCCCCGGCAGATAGCGACCGACCTGTCTCACGACGGTCTAAACCCAGCTCACGTTCCCCTTTAATGGGCGAACAACCCCACCCTTGGCGGCTGCTGCACCGCCAGGATGGGGAGAGCCGACATCGAGGTAGCAAGCCGCGGGGTCGATGTGGGCTCTTGCCCGCGACCACCCTGTTATCCCCGGGGTAGCTTTTCTGTCATCCCGGGCCGCCACCGGGGCGGCACCGGGGTTCGCTAGGCCACGGTTTCCCGCCTGGGTCCCTTATTGTGCGGGACCCAGTCAGGCCGGCTTTTGCCCTTGCACTCTACGGCGGATTTCTGACCCGCCTGAGCCGACCTTTGGGCGCCCCCGATGGGTTCTCGGGGGCGTGCCGCCCCAGCCAAACCGCCCACCAACCGCTGTCCCCGGGCCTTCTCGGCCCGGGTTAGGGGCACAGCCGCGGGAGGGTGGTGTTCCATGGGTGCCTCGGGGACGGCCTGGCGGCCGCCCCTGAGTAACGGCTCCCACCTACGCTATACACCCGCGGCCGTGCCCCAACGGCAGGCTGCGGTAAAGCTCCACGGGGTCTTCGCTTCCCGCCGGGGGTCCCCCGCCTCTGCACGGGGATGGCGGGTTCACCGGGTCCCGGCCGGGGACAGTGGGGGGCTCGTTACGCCATTCATGCAAGCCGGTACTTAACCGGCAAGGCATTTCGCTACCTTAAGAGGGTTATAGTTACCCCCGCCGTTTACCGGCGCTTCACCCGGTTGTACCCGGGCTTCACGTACCGGCACTGGGCAGGCGTCGGCCCCGGTACCAGCCCTTTCGGGCTAGCCGGGACCTATGTTTTTATTAAACAGTCGGCCCCCCCTAGTCACTGCGACCCGCGGCCCCTCCCGGGGGGTTCGACCCCCCCGGTCAGGGCCGCGGGCACCCCTTCTCCCGAAGTTACGGGGCCAATTTGCCGATTTCCCTCGGCCGGGTTACCCCGCCGCGCCTTAGGCTTCTCACCCAGGGGCACCTGTGTCGGTTCTCGGTACGGTCGCGGGGGATCCTTGCCGGCGGCCTTTTCACGGGCCCCGGGGATCGGCCGGACCGCCCATGACGGGCGGCCCTTCCCGGCTTCGGCCGGTTCTCCCCATTACGGGACTCCCCGGCCTTCACCGGTTGGACGGGGCGACAGCCCCGCCCGGCCTACCCCGAGGCGTCGGCCGCCGGCCTTCCCGTTGCCGGGCGTACCCCCGCGGTACGGGAATATTAACCCGTTTCCCTTTCGGCCGGTCGGTGTTACCGCCGGCCTTAGGGCCGACTTACCCTCGGCTGACGAACATTGCCGAGGAACCCTGGCCCCTCCGGCGGCGGGGATTCTCACCCCGCTTTGCTGCTACTACCGGCGGGATTCTCGTCCCCGACGGCTCCACCGGACCTCACGGCCCGGCTTCGGAGCCGCCGGGGCGCCCCCCTACCGGCCCGCGGGCCGTCGGCCCGCGGCCCCGGGGTCTCGGCGGCCGGCTTCAGCCCCGTCCATTTTCGGGGCCCCCGACCTCGACGGGTGAGCTGTTACGCACTCTTTAAAGGATGGCTGCTTCTAAGCCTACCTCCCCGCTGTCTTCGGCCGGGGACTCCCTTTCTATTTAACACTTAGCCGGCACTTTGGGGCCTTAACCCCGGTCTGGGTTATTCCCCTCTCGGACCGGCGGCTTACCCGCCGGCCCCAACTCCGGCCTTCTACGGCGGTGGCGGGTTCGGAGTTTGACCCCCCGGCGGGGCCTCTCGGCCCCTGACCGGGGGATCAGTGCTCTACCCCGCCACCTGCCTCCGGCCGGGCCGACCTGCGGGCCGTTTCGGGGGGAACCAGCTGTCTCCGGCCTCGATTGGCCTTTCACCCCTAGCCCGGGGTCACGGGAGCGTTTTGCACTACAGCACCCCTAGCGGGCCTCCACGGCCCTTTAGGGCCGCTTCACCCTGCCCCGGGCTAGATCGGCCGGTTTCGGGTCCCGCGGCCGCGGCTGCGGGCCCTGTTAGGACCCGGCCCCTCGCCCGGCCTGACGGCCGGGCTGCGGGCGTCTCGGTTTCCCTACGCCTTCGGGGTTGACCCCCTTAGACTCGCCGCGGCCGCGGACTCCCCGCCTCGTGTTTCAAAACGAACGCCGGGACCCCGGTCGGCCCCCCTCGTACTCCCCCGTCGCCGGGGTTTCCTTCGGGGGGCGTCATCCCTTGCGGGCCCCGGCAGACTATCGCCGTCGGGTTTCAGGCTCTTTTCACTCCCCTTCCGGGGTTCTTTTCACCTTTCCCTCACGGTACTAGTGCGCTATCGGACTCGGGACGTATTTAGGGTTGGGGGCCGATGTCCCCCAGATTCCCGCCGGATATCCAACCGACGGTACTCAGGCCGGGGCCAGCGGCCGTCCCCCGGCGGCCTACGGGGCTGTCACCCTCTCCGGCGGCCCGTTCCAGGGCACTTCGGCCGTTCCGGGGGAGACGGCCGCGTGAACGGCCCCGGCCTGCAACCCCACATCCACCCGCCCTTTCGGGCGGGTGTTCAGTTTGCCCTGTGCCGTTTTCGGTCGCCCCTACTCACGGCATCGCGTGTTGCTTTCTTTTCCTCCGCCTACTAAGATGTTTCAGTTCGGCGGGTTCCCCCTCCGGCGGTACTCCCCCGGGCCCGGGGGCCCGGGGTTTCCCGCCGGAGTGCCGGGGCCTTTCGGCCCCGGCGGGAGGTCCCATTCGGCGATCCCGGGTTCCACGGCTGCGTGCGCCTCGCCCGGGCTTTTCGCAGCTTGCCACGGCCTTCTTCGGCGCCCGAGCCGAGGCATCCACCCGACGGCTTGGCCGACCCGGCGGGGGCCGGTTGGCCCCCGCCCGGGGCCGGCGTGGGGGCTTGCGTCGACCCCGGACCCCCGGGGGGTTTCCCCCGGGGGGCTGCCCGGGGTCCCATCCCGCGGCCGTTCGGGGTCGACGGGTGGGGGTATAAATAGTTTGCGTACGGGTGCGGGGGTGGGTGCGGGGGTTTACCGGGTGGAAATAGTTATGAGTCTCGTAACGATTGGCGCTGGTGGGCCCGCCGGGATTTGAACCCGGGACCACCGGCTCGTAAGGCCGGCGTTCTGCCGGGCTGAACTGCGGGCCCGTCCCGTCCGGTGGTGGGGGCGGCGGGGGTGGTTAAAAACGTTTGCGGGCTAGAGGCCGAAGGAGCGGCGGAGGATCTCGGTGTTGATGCGGCCGGCGGCGTAGGTGCGGCCGTTCTCGAGGTCGTTGACGACGGCGCGGGCGGGCGCGAAGACGCCGGGGTCGATCTGGTAGAAGTCGCCGCCGGCCTCCTCGAAGATCTCGAGGAAGGGGCGGCCGTAGTCGTCGCTGGCCTCGGAGGGGAGCCGCTCGACGACCTCTTCGAGCTCGTCGGTCCCGTCCTCGACGTAGTAGTACACGGTGCCGCCGTAGAGGATGGCGTCGTTGGTGCGGCCCATGGCCTCCTGGTCGTCGTCGGCGACGGGGGGGATGGGGGCGGTGCCGGTGGCGTGCTGGACGCGGGTGACGTCGTAGTCGAGGACCTCGTGGAGCTTGTAGAGGCCGGTCTCGACGACGCGGGCGGCGACCTGGATGGAGCCGACGATGGAGGCGGTGGGGGCGACGAGCAGGTAGAGGTGCTCGGGGTCGACGTCGCACTCCTCGGCGATGTGGTCGGCGACGTTCTCGTCGGGGAGTTCGGCGGCCTCGAGGCAGAGGACGGCGACGTCGGCGTCGTCCCGGTAGTCGAGGGCCTCGTAGGTCTCCTTGGGTTTGAGTGCGAGGGCGCGGGCGGGGCCGGAGCCCATGGCGAAGTAGTCGTCGACTTGGATCTGCCAGCCGGCTTTCTGGGCGGCGAGGGTGGCGATGGCGGGGTGGTCGGTGGTGACCTGGACGGCGGGGAGGGTGAGGTCGTCGTGCTCGAACTGGGTGAGCTCGACCTGGGCGAGGCCGCCGAGGCAGATCTCGGCGTAGAGGAGGCCGGCCTCGAGGCCGCCGGGGGCGTTGACGCCGAAGTCGAGGACGGTGGTGCCGTTGTCGAGCTCGTGGGGCTCGATGCGGAGGTCTTCGGCGCGGTCGAGGGCGCGTTCGGTGAGGTTGGCGGCGCGCTCGTTGACGCTGGGGGCGGGCACGGGGTTCAGCCCCCGAAGATGCGCTTGGTGATGCGTTGGATGCGCAGGGTGATCGCCTCGCGCTCCTTTAATGAGGGTTCCACGTTGAGGTCGTCTATCGACTCGGGGAGTACGCTGCGGAGGTCCTCTTGGATGCGTTGGAGGGTGCGGTCGTCGATGCCGGAGGGGACGCGGACGGTGAGGTGGAGTTCGACGTGCTCGGCGCCGAGGGCGCGGAGCATGCGTTTGGCCTCCTCGACGGGGTCGTACTCCTCGAGGTAGTCCTCGAGGAGGGCTTCGGCGGTTCGTTCGATGGCTTCGAGGTCGATGCCGAGCTGTTGGAGGAGCTCCTCGCGCTCGCGCTCGCGGGCCTCGAGGTCGACCTCTTCCTCGGCTTTCTCGGTGCGGAGGGGTTCCTTGAGCTGGGCGTGGGGGTTGGAGCGGCGGATCACCTCGTAGGTTTGGGGGTCGAGTTCGTAGAGGTCGGCGAGGGCGGTGGCGCCGCGCTCGAGGAGCCGGCGGAAGGTGTCGATGGCCTCCTCGGCGTGGCGTTCCTCGCCGGAGCGGACGAGGTCGAGGTGGGCGGCGGTGAGGTAGCCTCCCTCGACGAGGAGGAAGAGGTCGTAGATCTCCTCGGGGTCTTGGGTGGTGGCGCGGATCAGCGCGTACTCGCGGTCGGCGGCGAGCTGTTCGAGGTCCTCCCAGGAGTCGATCTCGAGGTCGCTCTCCTCGGGTTTGAGGC
Organism: Methanobacteriota archaeon; assembly: GCA_039833815.1. Taxonomy (GTDB): domain Archaea; phylum JAADCQ01; class Methanopyri; order Methanopyrales; family Methanopyraceae; genus Methanopyrus. The sequence goes on from JBDOKE010000104.1 coordinate 7,763, forward strand.
GGGAGGGGTAGTGGAAGGGCAAGCGTGCTTGTCCCGGGGGAATTAGCGGTGGGGTGGGTGGTTAAAAAGCTCGGGGCGGGTTAGAAGGGGAGGTTGGCGTAGGTGGCGCGGAGGTGGACGCAGCGGGAGTTGGGGTTGGTGGGGTCCATGCGGACCCACGTGACCTCCTGGGCCTTGCCGTTCTGGATGTGCTTGGGGAGGGCGACCTCGACGCAGACGTGGCCGCCGGTGCCCCAGTTGGGGAAGTAGGTGGTCTCGACGCGGTAGCGGGCGGGGATGCCGGCGGCGCGGCAGAGGGCGATCATGAGGTGGGCGTGGTCGCAGCAGTTGCCGCGGCCGAGTTGTAGGGTCTTCCAGGCGCCGTAGCGGGTGTTGAGGTAGTAGCGGTACTTGATCCCGTGGGGGTCGACGTCGTCGTACGGGGACACCCAGTACTCGATTTTCCGCGCGGCCTCGTAGACGAGCCGGTCCAGTGGGGTGCCGGCGCGGTACCGGTCCCACCAGGCGCTGGGTGGGCCGAGGATCTCGCGGGAGAGTCGCTTCCAGTCGTTGAGGTGCTCGGGGTTGAGGTGGGCGTCCCAGTTGTCGACGTACTGGGCGACGATGTCGGGCGGGTAGACGCCGACCCAGGGGTAGTCGGTGAGGGCGTCGGCGCTGGCGTGTGGGGTGGGGAGGGTGGGGATGAGGGGGTTGAGGTTCAGGCCGCCGAGGCCGAGGGTGGTGGTCAGGATCAGCGTGAGTAGCAGGATCACCGGGGATATCAGCGGGCTCCTCCCCCTGTGTGGTGGGTCCTTCGCGCCGGCGCGCTCGGCCGGTGGGCTTTTAACCGTAGGGGAAGTCGGTGCACGGTCGGCGCGCTCGGCGTGCCTATTTGCCTGGGATGACCGGAGTTACCCCCTCGGACCCCGCGCGGGGCGTGACGAGATTGGCACTGGGGGGACCGGGGTACCGGGGCGGTCGGGTCTCGGGGGAGCGGGACCCCGACTTCGAGCGGCTGTCCTCCTCGCTGGAGCAGGATCGGGAGATCTTTCACTGCGACGTTTGGAACTCGTTGGTGCACGTGCTGGCGCTGTGGGAGGCGGGCGCGCTGGAGGGGAGCGTGGCTGGGCGGCTGGTGGAGGGGCTGGTGGAGGTGCTGCGGGAGGGGCCGGACGCGCTGCCGGAGGAGGCGGAGGACGTGCACGAGGCGATCGAGGCGCGGCTGCGGGAGGTGGTGGGGGAGGCGGCGGGGTGGCTGCAGCTGGGTCGGAGTCGGAACGATCAGGTGGCGACGAGCGTGCGCGTTCGGCTGCGGGAGAGGCTGGCGGACGTGGTCGGGGAGCTCCTGCGGTTGGGTGAGGTGTTGGTGGGGCGGGGGCGGGAGCTGTCGGGCGTGTGGGTCGCGGGGTACACGCACCTGAAGCGGGCGCAGCCGTGCTCGCTGGGGTTCTGGCTCTCGTCGTACGTGCCGGAGGTGGTGCGGGGGGCGCGGGCGCTGCTGCGAGTGCCGGGGTTGGAGGAGTGTCCGCTGGGGTGCTCGGCCTTCTCGGGCTCGACGGTGCGGGTGGATCGGCACCGGGAGGCGGCGTTGCTGGGGTTCCGGCGGCCGGCGCGGCACTGCGGGGAGGCGACGGGGCTGCGGGGGCCGGTGCTGGAGGCGTTGGGGCGGCTGGCGACGGTGGCGTCGGGACTGTCGAGGCTCGCGTCGGACCTAATTCAGCTGGCGTCGGACGAGGTGGGCGTGGTGGAGCCGCCGGACGAGCTGTCGTCGACGAGCTCGGTGATGCCGCACAAGAAGAACCCGGACGCGCTGGAGCTGGCGCGGGCGGAGCTGACGGTCGTGTCGGGGCTGAAGGGGCTGGGGGACGGGGTGCACGGGAAGCTGCCGCTGTTCTACAATCGGGACCTGCAGGTGCTGAACGGGCTGCTGTGGGACGCGTTGGACCGGTTTGAGCTGTCCGTGCGGGTGCTGCGGAAGGTGGTGGAGGGGTTGGAGGTGGACGAGGGGCGGGCGCGGGAGACGGTGGAGGGGTCGCACGCGGTGGCGGTGGACCTGGCGGAGTTCCTGGCGGACGCGGCGGGGCTGACGTTCCGGGAGGCGCACCGGGTGGTGGGTCGGGTGTCGGCGAGGCTGGATCGGGAGGGAGTGCCGATGGCGCGGGAGTGCGCGGATCGGGTGGCGGAGGAGCTGCGGCGGGAGGGTGTGGACGTGGGCGCGGCGGAGCTGCGGGAGGTGCTGGACCCGGAGCGGGCGGTGGAGCGGCCGGTGGAGGGGTCGACGGATCCGGGCCGGCTGGGGTCGGCGCTGCGTCGGTTGGAGGGGGAGCTGCGGGGGGTGCGCAGGGTGTTGGATGACCGGGTGAGGCGCTGGCGGCGGGCGCTGCGGGCGACGGAGGCGGCGCTGGGTCGGTGGGGGGTGGAGGGGTTTGTCGAGGCGTACGAGCGGTACTGGCGTCCCGGTGCCTGAGGCGGAGGTGCGGGTGTGCCTGGAGTGCGAGCTGGTGACGCCGCTGGAGCGGTGCCCGGAGTGTGGGGGTCGGACGCGGTCGGTGGGGGCGACCCCGCCGGCCGAGGTGCGGCCGGTGGGGCGGCCGTACCTGCGGTTTCTGTGGGAGGTGCTGGAGTCAGAGGGGCTGCCGCGGGGGCTGCTGTCCCGGCGGGAGCTGTTGCTGGTGAACCGGGCGCCGGAGCTGGATCTGATGGATGAGGTGATCGGGCCGGAGCCGGTCGTGGCGGTGAGGTACGATCTGCGGGAGGGTCGGTGGGTGGTCGTGCTGAAGGAGGAGGGGGCGCGGCGGCTGTACGAGCTGGGAGGTGCGTGCGTGGAGGTGGATCGGGGCGCGGCGGAGGCGGTGCGGGAGGGGAGGAACCTGTTCGCGCCGGGGGTGGTGGCGGCGGACGACGTGAGGCCGGGGGACTGGGTGGTCGTCGAGCACGGCGGGGAGCCGGTCGCGTTCGGTCGCGCGGTGATGTCGGGGGAGGAGATGGTCCGGCGGTCGCGGGGGCTGGCCGTGCGGACGCGGGGGAGTGTGGAGGGGGAGCCGCGGCGGCTGGGTCGGGACTTCCGGAGCGTGGCGGGGGCGCATGAGGAGTACCTGGAGGGGCGGTTGGAGCGGAGCGTGGAGGTCGCGCGGGAGTGCGTGGACGGGCCGGCGTTCGTGTCCTTCTCGGGGGGTAAGGACAGCCTGGTGACGGCGGTGGTGGGGTCGGAGGCGGGTGTGGGGCGGGCGGTCTTCGTGGACACGGGGATGGAGCTGCCGGAGACGCTGGAGGCGGTGGAGCGGGCGTCGGGGCTGATCGACGTGGAGGTGCTGGAGTGTGAGGAGGGGGTGTTCTACCGGGTCTCGGAGGCGCTGCTGCCTCCCTCCCGGGACAACCGGTGGTGCACGCTGGTGGGGAAGCTGGCCCCGCTGATCCGGTACGTGCGGTCGGAGTTCGGGGGCCGGTTCTACACGCTGGTGGGGGTGCGGCGGTACGAGTCCGAGGCGCGGGCGGGGCGGGGTCGGGTGTGGGAGAGTGAGGCGGTGCCGGGTCAGGTGAACGTGGCCCCGATCTTCGACTGGTCGTCGCTGGAGGTGTGGTTGTTCCTGCACGCGTGGGGGCTGCCGTACAACGAGCTGTACGAGCACGGGTTCGATCGGGTCGGGTGCTTCATGTGCCCGGCGAGTAAGGTGGGGGACTTCGAGCTGGTGCGGCGCGTGCACGGGCGGTTGTGGCGGGAGTGGGCGGGGTTCCTGGAGTCGTACCGGCGGCGGCACGGCCTGCCGGAGGACTGGTTGAGGTACCACGTGTGGCGGTGGCTGCGTCCGGAGGGGGAGATCCGCCGGGTGGCGAGCAGGGAGGCGCTGCGGTGGGGGGAGCGGGTGCTGTCCCGGTGGCTGGGGCGGCGTCCCCGGGAGGCGGCGCGGGAGTTTCGGGAGCGGGACTGCCCCGGGTGCCCGTACTGCTCGGTCGTGGGCGGCGGGGAGTGCGTGGTGCTGCGGGAGAGTCTGCGTCGGGTTTCGGGTCGGGGTTGAGGGGCGGGTGGTAAAAGGGCGGGTGCGCTCGTTCGGTTCAGGGCGTTGGGATGAGCGTGCGGGAGGAGGCGCTGCGGATTATTCGCCGGCGGATTGAGCGGGGTCGGCCGCTGTACGATTTCACCGGGCTGGCGTCGCGGTCGTGGGTGGAGGCGGCGCCGGATGAGGTGCGAACGTACCTGTCGGAGGCGCTGATTCTGCCCGAGATTAGGGAGGCGTGCCGGGAGCACTTCGAGGCGCCGGGGTGCGACGTGGTCGTGGGCTCGCGGACGACGGGGCTGGTGGTCGCGACGCTGTTGGCGTTGGAGCCGGGGCGGGTGCTGCACGTGCTGCCGGAGGGGGGCGAGGCGCACCCGTGCGTGGAGCGTGGGTGCGGGCTGGTGGGAGCGGAGTACGTGGAGGTGGAGGGGTTGGAGGAGGAGCCGGAGGCGTTCGACCTGGTCGTGGTGACGGGGTGCGACGTGAGCTGGCGGGTGATCGAGGAGGAGGTGCTGGAGGAGGTCGGGCGGGCGGGGGTCCCGTCGCTGCTGGACGATGCGTCCGGGGATCGGGTGCGGCGGTTGCACGGTCAGCGGCCGGGGCCGGCGTACGGGTTCGATCTGGTGGTCACGAGCTGTGACAAGCTGATGGAGGGACCGCGGTGTGGGGTGCTGGTGGGCGAGCCGGGGTTGGTGGAGCGGGTGCGGCGGGTCTGTGAGGAGCTGGGGTGGACGGTGGACGGGCCGACGCTGGCGGCGGTGCGGGCGGCGTTCGAGCGGTTCGATCTGGAGCGGTTGCGGGGTCGGTTGGAGGGGATCGACGTGGTGGCGGAGGGGCTCTCCGGGGTCGTGGAGGTGGAGCGGACGGGGGCGGGCGTGGTGTTGGAGGTGGAGGATCCGGTGGAGGTGGGGATGGAGCTGCTGCGGGAGCACGGGATCATGACGATCCCGGTGCTGGGGTACCCGGGCGTGAGTCGGGAGCTGCGGTTGAACCTGCTGACGGAGGACGCGGAGCGGTTCGGGTACGAGCGGCTGGTGGAGGTGTTGAGGGGGGTGCTGGGTTGACGGGGACGATGCTGGAGGAGTACGTGGGCGCGCCGCTCGTGGAGGTGTCGTTGGTGGTGGTGGCCGCGTACGTGGTGGCCCGGCACGGGGTGCCGGCGCTGGTGCGTGGTGAGGGTGAGGTGGATCGGCGGTGGTTGGTCGCGGTGGGTCACGTGCTGGCGGTGGTGTGGGCGTCGGTGGCGGTGGCCTGGGCGTGGGGGGTGACGACGCCGCTGACGGTGCGGTTGGCGGTGTGGTGCTCGCTGGTGGTGTTGGCGGTGGGGGTGTGCCCCCGGCGCCCAGGGGCGTAATTTATTTAAATCCTTCCCCGAAAAGCCAACCGGCGCGTTTCCGCGGTGCAGGGGGTGAGCCCCCGTGGTGTATACCGAGTCCGAACACCGGGTGTGCCCGAAGTGCGGTAGCACGAACCTGGAGCGGGACGAGAAGCACGGGGAGCTGGTCTGTCGGGACTGTGGGACCGTGGTGGAGCAGCTGATCGATTACGGGCCGGAGTGGCGAGCGTTCAACGCGGATCAGCGGACGCAGCGGGAGCGGACGGGCGCCCCGATCTCGGAGCGGCACCCGCACCGGTTGGGCGATACGGTCATTGACGATCGGGATACGCACGGGAAGCGGCTGATGGACTGGCGGTTTCGTCGGCTGAAGCGGTGGGACCGGTGGATCTCGAACGATCCGGTGTCGCGGAACATTCGGTCGGCGGTGGAGCTGATCGAGCGGGTGTGCTCGCAGGCGAACATCCCGAGGTCGGTGGTGGATGAGGCGATCCGGATCTACCGGAAGGCGGTGGAGAAGGACCTCGTGCGGGGCCGGTCGATCGAGAACACGGCGGCGGCCGCGCTGTTCATGGCGTGCAAGAAGCGGAAGCATCCGCGCACGATCAAGGAGATCGCGAAGCTGTTCGGGATCAGCCCGAAGGACATCAACCGGACGCACCGGGTACTGTTGCGGCACCTGGACGAGCGGATGCCGGCGCCGGACCCGAAGCAGTACCTGTCCCGGTTCGCGACGGAGCTGGGCGTGTCCGAGGAGGTGGAGATGCTGGCCCGAGAGATCCTGGAGAAGGCGGAGAAGAAGGGGCTGACGGTGAGCCGGAACCCGGCGGGCCTGGCGGGCGCGGCCCTGTACCTGGCGGGGCTGTTGAAGGCGAAGGAGTACATCGAGGAGTACCGGGAGAAGATGAAGGAGGCGGAGTCGGAGGAGGAGAAGGAGCGGCTGGAGCGGGAGCTGAACGAGAAGCTGCGGCGGTGTCGGCGGACGCAGCCGGAGGTGGCGAAGGTCTCGGGCGTGACGGAGGTTACGATCCGGAACCGGTACAAGGAGCTGGCGGAGGAGCTGGGGCTGGACGTGCCGGACCCGACGAAGATCGACGTGCCCACGTGACGCCGCCGAAACGTTCAAGTCGCGCGCGGGCGCGGGCCCCGCGGCACCGCTCCCCGCCGTCCCCGCCCCGGGGGCCCCGCCGACCCGGGTGGAGCGGGGAGCAGGCCCCAGGCGGTGAAGCCCGGGGTCGAGACCCGGGGTACACCCGCGCCGCACGGTCCCCTCGGGACCGCGGTCGTGAGGACCGGGGATGACCGGGCGGTCAACCCCGGCGCGGGACAGGCGGGGTCGGGGTCCCCCGCGGAGGGTCCTCCCCGGTGGACGGGGATGAGCCCGTCCGGCGACCGATGACCGGGGAGTGTTAATCGCGGGGGGCACAGGGGCTAGTTCTCCCGCGTCGAGGCTGTTATTAAGGGCGCCGTGGCCCGTGGGCGGGGGTGTCCCGGGTGGCGGACGTGCGGGTCCTGATCAACGGTTACGGCACGGTGGGCAAGCGCGTGGCGGACGCGGTCAACGCGCAGAGGGACATGGAGGTCTACGGTGTCGTCAAGACCTCGCCGGACTACCTAGCCCGGCTGGCGGTGGAGGAGTTCGGGTACGCGCTCTACGTGCCGGAGGACCGCGTCGAGCGGTTCGAGGAGGCGGGCATCGAGGTGGAGGGCACGGTGGAGGACGTCGTGCTGAACGCGGAGGAGCACGGGCTGGACGTGGTCGTGGACTGCACGCCTGAGGGCGTGGGCGCGAGGAACAAGGAGCGGCTGTACGACGAGTCCCCGGTCAAGGCGATCTTCCAGGGTGGTGAGGAGGCGGACGTGGCGGACGTGTCCTTCGTGGCCCAGTGCAACTACAGGGAGGCACTGGGCGCGGAGTACGTCCGATGCGTGTCCTGCAACACGACGGCCCTGTGCCGCACGCTGGGCGCGCTGAAGGAGGCGTTCGAGCTCGGTAGGGTGTACGTGACCGTCGTGCGGCGCGCCGCCGACCCGGCGCAGGTGGGGAAGGGCCCGATCAACGCGATCGTGCCGAACCCGGTCACGGTACCCTCGCACCACGGGCCGGACGTGCAGACGGTGCTCCCGGACCTGGACATCACGACGGCGGCGGTGAAGGTACCGACGACGCTCATGCACATGCACGTGGTCCGCGTGGAGTTGGGGGAGGAGGTGAGCGCGGAGGACGCGGTGGAGGTGCTCCGGGACGCGCGGCGCGTGTGGGTCGTGCCCCACGGGATGGGACTGGGTTCGACGGCGGAGCTGATCGAGATGGCCCGGGACCTGGGCCGGCCGCGGTACGACCTGTACGAGATCATCGTGTGGGAGGAGTCCGTGAACGTGGAGGACGGCGTCCTGTACTACATGCAGGCGGTGCATCAGGAGGCGGACATCGTCCCGGAGAACGTGGACGCGATCCGCGCCGTGATGGAGCTGGAGGAGGACCCGGAGGCGTCCATGAACGCGACGGATAAGGCCCTGGGGATCCGGAGCGCGCCCCCCGTCTAGCGCTCGCCCCGCGTTCCCACCCTCACACCGTTTTCCACCCTTCGTCCCGGTCCCCCTTGTCACCCTTTCGTTAATAAACGTCCGCGTGATCGCGGCCTCGCACCGGTCACCGTCACGTAGGGAGGGTTGAGCATGTCCGAGAAGCGTCAAGATCAGTGTCCGGGCGCGATCAAGTACGTGATTCGGGCTCGCCTGAAGGCGGACGGGTACGTGGAGCGTCCGGACGTGGTGGGCGCGATCTTCGGGCAGACGGAAGGGCTGCTGGGGGACGAGCTGGACCTCCGTCGGCTCCTCAAGACGGGTCGGATCGGCCGGATCGACGTCAAGCTGCGGAACGAGGACGGAAAGACCGTGGGTGAGATCATCGTCCCCTCGAGCCTGGATCGGGTGGAGACGGCCCTGATCGCGGCGGCCCTGGAGCAGGTGGAGCGGGTGGGTCCGTGTCAGGCGGAGGTGGAGGTGGTGTCGATCGACGACGTGCGGCAGGAGAAGCGGGAGCGGATCATCAAGCGCGCGCGGGAAATCCTGCAGCAGATGGTGGACGAGGTGACGCCGGACAGCAGCGAGCTGGTGCGGGAGGTGAAGAAGGCGCTGAAGGAGCAGGAGGAGGTGCAGGAGTACAAGGGGCTGCCCGCGGGCCCGGAGGTGGAGGAGGCGGACGAGATCATCGTCGTGGAGGGTCGGGCGGACGTGGCGAACCTGCTGCGCTGCGGGATCAAGAACGTGATCGCGGTGGAGGGTACGAACGTGCCGGAGCCGGTGATCGAGCTGTCGAAGGAGAAGGAGGTCACGGTGTTCGCGGACGGCGATCGGGGCGGGGAGCTGATCATCAAGGAGTTGATGCAGGTGGCGGACGTGGACTACGTGGCGCGGGCGCCGAAGGGGAAGGAGGTGGAGGAGCTGACGAGGCGGGAGATCCGGAAGGCGCTGGAGAACCGGGTGCCGGCGGAGGAGTACCTGCGGCGCCTGCAGCGGAAGAAGAAGGGGCGGCCGAGGAAGCAGGGTAAGCCACCCAAGAAGAAGGGTAAGCCGAAGAAGAAGGGCCGGAAGCGGCGATCCTCGAAGGTGGAGCGGCGGGGCCCGCGCCGTCGGGAGGGGCTGAGTCGGGAGGAGCGGGAGCTGCTGGAGCGACTGAAGGACGTGAAGGGCACGTTCCAGGCCGTGCTGCTGGACGAGAAGATGAACGAGATCGACAAGGTCGAGCTGGACGAGCTGGTGGACGCGCTGAAGGAGCGGGAGGATGTGCGGGCGGTGGTCGTGGATGGGGTGATCACGCGTCGCCTCGTCGAAGCCGCTAAAGACAAGGGCGTTCGGTACATGGTGGGCGTGCGGGAGGGCGACCTGGACCCGGACGTGAAGGAGGGCGTTAAGGTGCTGACCATCTCCCACTAACCGGGTCGTCCGAGGTGGTCGACATGCCCAACAACGTCCTCTCCTCCCGGCTATTTCGTCGGTTTCTGTCCCGGGATCGTAGGGACGGGGAGGGGCCGGAGGAGGAGCCGCCGAGGAAGGAGGAGGACCTGATCGACCCCGTGAAGGAGGACTTCACGCTGGACGATATCGAGACGACCGCGGACATCAAGATCCCGGAGAACCCGCTCGACCGCGTGATCGGGCAGGAGCGGGCGGTCCGGTTCGCCAAGCTGGCCGCGAAGCAGCGCCGCCACCTGCTGCTCGTCGGCCCGCCCGGCGTGGGCAAGAGCATGATCGCGCAGTGCATCGCGGAGCTGCTGCCCCGGCCCCGGGAGCAGATCGAGGTGTACCACAATCCCGCGAACCCGGAGCGGCCGATCGTTCGCGTGCGGACGCGGGAGGAGATCGAGTCGGAGGAGTCGGACGCGCTTCTCTCCCCGAAGGAGGTCCCGGAGATCGTGGCGGAGCAGCTCGGGTTCCGCTGTCCGAACTGCGGGCGGTACAGCGACCCGGACCTGCGCTACTGCCCGAAGTGCGGCGCGCAGAAGCCCTCGGGGCGCGTGTATCGGGCTACCCAGTACGAGCGCTCGACGAGCCGGCAGGTGGCGATCGTGTACGAGCGGGTGGGGGACAAGATCCGGGTCGTGAAGCCGGGCTCGGAGGAAGAGGAAAAGAAGGTCCTCGTCCCGCTGGATCGGAAGCCCTTCGTGCAGGTCACGGGCGCGAGCGAGACCGAGCTGCTGGGGGATGTGAAACACTGTCCCTGGGGTGGGGACGAGCAGCTGGGCGAGCCGCCCTACAAGCGGGTGATCCCGGGCGCCATCCACGAGGCGCACGAGGGCGTGCTGTTCATCGACGAGCTGGCGCAGCTGGGTCCGCTACAGCAGCACCTGCTGACCGCGATGCAGGAGAAGGAGTTCCCGATCACGGGTAAGAACCCCCAGTCCTCGGGCGCGGCCGTGCGAGTCGAGGGCGTGCCCTGCGACTTCATCCTCGTGGGTGCCTGCAACATCCAGGATCTGCCCATGATCCTCTCCCCGCTGCGCTCGAGGATCCAGGGTGAGGGTTACGAGGTGCTGATGGAGACGACCATGCCGGACACGGAGGAGAATCGGGCCAAGCTGGCCCAGTTCGTGGCGCAGGAGGTGGAGAAGGACGGGCGCATTCCGCACGCGACCCGGGAGGCGGTGGAGGAGCTCATCAAGGAGGCGCGCCGGCGGGCCCGCACGATCGACGGCGAGCGGGACGCGCTGACCCTGCGGCTCCGGGACCTGGCGGGCGTGGTCCGCATGGCGGGCGACCTGGCGGTGTCGGAGGGGGCGAAGTACATCGAGCCGAAGCACGTGCGGGCGGCGATCAAGCTCGCGAAGCCGGTGGAGGAGCAGATCGTGAAGCGGTACGGGTCGCTGGAGGAGGGACTGCGCCGCGACGTGGCCACGTGCTCCCTCTCCTCCCCGCAGGCCCAGCAGCAAGTTATTCAGGGGAACGCCAACGACGCGCAGTACCACCACGACGACAGCAAGCGCGGGTACATCTAAACCGGGGCCGGGCGAGGGTGATCGGAGATGAAGAAGGACGAGCTTTTTTTGCTCCACTCCGCCCTCTACTACGTGTTCGAGTACCTGCGACGCCGCGGGCACCTGAGCGAGGAGGACGTGCAGGTCTACCACGAGTTCGACGTCAAGCCGGGCCACCTGCACAAGACCAAGCTCCAGCACAAGTGCGCCGTCTTCCTCCTCGCCTACCTCATCTCCAAGGCGATCAGCCACGACCTGCCCAAGGCGGAGGGACTCCGACAGCGACTACGCCGGCTCCTGGACGACCTGTTCGAGGAGCTGCGGCGCCGGGGCGAGGAGGTCGACATTGAGCCTCCGTAGCAAGCGGTGGGCCCGGATCGCGCTCCTGCTGGCCTTAACCCCGGTGGCGCCCTTCTACCCCGTCTGGACCTGCCTCATCGCCGCCGTCTTCCTCTCGGCCACCCACGTGCTGAAGCCTGGCGAGGGCGACGGGCTGGCCCTGGCCATCGTCTTCCTCGCCTGCCTCTCGGGCCGCGATGCGCTCGGCCCGCTGTTCCCGCTGACCGTCCCCCTCGTTTGCCTGGGCGGCGTCCTGGCCTACTTCTGGAAGCATCGGGACACGCTCCTGAACCGCACCTGATCCACCGCTCGAACCACCGCCTCCCACACCCGCCCCTCCCGCGCCTCGAAGGGCGGGACGGGGCGCACCTCCACCGCATCCCCCCGACGGAGCACCTCCCCCGGGTCCGAGCCCGGGTAAAAGTAGTCCGAGGAGTCCTCCACCCGCACCCGCACCACGTGGTGACCCTCGGACGCCAGCTCCGCCACGCGGCTCAGCACGCGCACGAAGGCGGCGTGCGGGTCGGGACACTCGCGCTTCCCCACCACCGGGACGAGTACCCGGGCGCGCAGACGCCCCACGCACTCTCGGAACGCCGGGTTCTCGTACCGGAAGGCCAGCACCACCCGGCGGGCGCCCAGCTCCCGGTACTCGGAGTAGAAGGTGACCGGATCGGTAATCAGCACCGCGTCGGCGGTCGGACTCGAGCGCACCTCGATCCCCAGGGCGCCCGCGGGCTTCGCCTCCCGGGTGACGAGCCCCGCGCTCACGCCCCGGCTGACGAGCCTCCGGGTCACCTCCACGTTGAAGGGGGTGCACCCCAGCACGTCCAACCGGTCGCAGCTGGAAACACTTAGCGCGAGCCGGGCCGCCATCCTCCGGACCAGATCGATCAGCGGGATCGAGACCGCGGGTTCCATCGCGGCCCTCCCCGGGGGGTTGACGGTGGACGACGTGGACGATTTCCGGGAGGCGGGTCGGATCGTCCGGAGGGTGCTGCGGAGGGCGCAGCGGGAAATAGACGTTGGGGACGACCTGCTGGAGGTCGCCGAGTACCTGGAGGACCTGATCCGCGATGCGGGCGCCGAGCCCGCGTTCCCCGTCAACCTCTCCCTGAACGAGGTGGCGGCTCACTACACGCCAGGGCCCGAGGGGGGCCCGGAGCTCGAGCCCGGTAGCATCCTGAAGGTGGACGTCGGAGCGCACGTGCACGGGGCGATCGGGGACGCGGCCATCACCCTGGTCTTCGACCACGAGCTGGGCGAGCGGTTGGTCGAGGCGGCTCGGGCGGCCCTGAAGGCGGCGGTGGAGGTCGTCGGCCCGGGCGTGACCTGCCGGGAGGTGGGACGAGCCATCGGGGAGGCCTGCCGGGAGCGCGGATTCCGCCCCGTCACGGGACTCACGGGGCACGAGGTGCGGCGGTGGAATCTGCACGCCGGCGCCTCGATCCCGAACGACGACCTCCCCGGGTACGAGGACGAGCTGAGGGAGGGGATGATCGTCGCGATCGAGCCCTTCGTGACGACCGAGGCCGGGGACGGGGACGTGGAACCGGGCCGGCACGTGGAGATCTTCTCGGTGAAGAACCCGAACCAGCGCTCTCGGGTGAACCTGCGCCGGATCTACGAGGAGCGGCGCTCCCTCCCCTTCGCCCGGCGGTGGCTGGGCTCCTCCGTCAGCCGCCTCGAGCTGCTCCGGCTGAGCCGGCTCGGGGCGCTGAAGGCCTACCCGGAGCTGGTCGAGCGGAACGGCGAGCCGGTGGCGCAGTGGGAGCACACGGTGCTGGTCACGGAGGACGGGTGCGAGGTTCTCACCCGGTGATCACGTCAACGAGCTCCCGGTATCCGGTCCGCTCGTCCCTTCCCCGCACGAGTCTGGCGTTGAGGCGGAGAAGGACGAGCTCGACCGTCGTGTACACCTCGAAGCCCTTCACGTGCCCGCCCAGCGTGTGCCCGCGCTCGTCCGAGAGGACGCCGTGCAGGTGGTAGGAACCGTCGTCGAAGAAGACTCCGTCGAGGGTCACGAGCTCGAACTTGCCCCGGGTCTCGTACACGGGCGTGTCCCCCAGCCTCCACCGAACCCGTTGAACGCTGCCCTTACAGGACACGACGACCGAGTTCCTCCACTCGTCCAGGTTCACGTCGTCGGGGAAGACCTCCCCGGGCTCGAGGCGGGCGAGGATCAGCTCCCCGCCCTCCACCCGGCGGGCGAGCAGCGGGGTGACCCCCTTGGAGCCGAGGCTGAGGGATTTCCTGGTCACGGAGGACGCCGTCTTCTCGGTGATCTCGTACGTGCACCCGGACGAGGGTATCCTGGCCCTGATGCGGTACGTGAAGGACGAGGAGGGCGACCGGGTGCGTCGGGGGACGGGTGAGCGGTACCGGAAGGTGGGGTTCCGGGAGTCGTTCGAGATCCTCCGGGAGCGGCACCCGGAGTACGTGAAGAAGGTGCGCGGGGACTTCCACGACCAGGTCGTGCCCAGGGAGGACGTGATCGAGCACCTGGATCCGCGCGAGCGGGCGCGGGAGGTGTTAGAGGAGCCGCGGGACGAGCTGGAGGAGCTGGCGGCCCGGGCGATCCTGGAGCTGTCGGAGGACGCGGGGGTGCCGGAGTCGGCGTTCGGGATCACGGGCTCGCTGCTGCCGGGGCTGCACGATCCGGCCTCCTCGGACCTGGACCTCGTCGTGTACGGGATGGATCACTACCTGGCCGTGCGGGACGTGATCCTCCGGGTGCAGGAGACGGGGGAGGGGCGGGACGTGCTCGCGGGCCTCGACCTCGACGACTGGGAGCGGGTGTACCGGCGGCGGAGCCCGGAGCTGGACTTCGAGGAGTTCGTGCGGCACGAGGCGCGGAAGGGGAACCGGGTGGTGGTCGGGGACCGCGTCTGCGACGTGCTCTACGTGCGGGACGGGCCGGAGCTGGAGGACGTGCGCTGGGAGGAGTTCGAGACGCTGGAGGAGCGGGCCCGGCTCGTGTGCGAGGTCGTGGACGACCG
>JBDOKE010000105.1:0-3873 GCA_039833815.1 Methanobacteriota archaeon
GTCCGGTTCGAGGTCCCGGAGGGATTGCTCCCGGCGCCCCTGCGAGGGGATCCGATGTACCGGGACGGGTACGAGCTCGTGGTCTACGGGCGCGGGTTCCCGATCCGGGTGAGGAGCGTGGAGGGGGGTGTGACGGGTTGACGGTCCTGCTGGTGAGGAACGTGGGCGTGAACGACGTGCGGGTGGGTGGCGAGCGGGTCAGTGAACCGTACTACGTGCTGAAGGAGCTGGTCGAGTCGGGCGACCTGGACGACGTCTCGTTCCCGATCCTGGAGCGGGTGTTGGAGGAGTTGGGGCCCGATCGGGTCGTGCTCTTCGCGACGGATCAGGACCCGGAGTCGACCCCGCGTAACCTGAAGGCGAAGGACACGCGGTACGTCGCGGAGGCGATGCGCGAGCTCCTCGACGTGGAGGTCGAGATCGAGCTGATCCGGGAGAACCCGTCGGACTACGATCGGATGCTGGAGGTGTACCGGGAGCGGCTGCCGGGGGTGCTGGAGGGCGCGGACGAGGTCTACCTGGACGTGACGACGGGCACGCCCGCCCAGTCGCTGGCCCTCACGCTCAGGGGGCTGGAGGCCCGGCCGGACGCGGGGCTGGTGTACGTCTCGGAGTCGGAGGGTCTGGCCCGGATCGGGGTGGGGGACGAGCTGCTGCGTCGGGTCGCGGAGGAGCTGCTGGACCACGGGCTGAACGACCCGGCCGCCCGGGTGCTCTCGCACACGGGGCTGGAGAGGCTCCGGACCTACGCGGAGGCGCGGGCGGCGGAGGACCGGTTCGAGTTCGAGCGGGCGCGGGAGCTGTACCGGGAGCTCCCGGGGGACTTCCTGGACGTCTCCGAGCGGCTGGAGCGGGTGGAGCGCGCGCTCTCGGACGACCCGGTCGAGCGGATGGCGGAGCGGACCCGGCTCGTGCTGGACCGGGCGCGCACGCACCTGGGGCGGGGCGAGTACGGGGAGTACGCGGTCAAGCTGTGCGTGGCGCAGGAGATGATCGTCTGGACGGCGTTCTCGGCCGTGTCGGGGGAGGAACCGGAGGGGGACGCGTTCGAGCGCTTCGTGCGGCGGGAGGCGGACTGGAACCCGGGGTTCGACGTCAGGGCCACGCTGCGCCGGGACCCGGTCAGGGTCGTGGCCACGTTCCTCGAGGACTACCTGCGCGAGTTCACGGCGATCGAGGTCACGGAGCGGGGGCGCGCGGCGGCGGTCAACGCCCTGGCGAGCTACTACGTGGTCCGGGAGCTGAGAAGGCTCCGTGACGACTACGTGCACCGGGCGGCCCGGATCGCGGAGGAGGACGTGCGGGAGGCCCTCCGGCGGTCCCACGTGGATCCGAGCTACTGGAGCCGGAAGTACGAGCACCGGCCCGACTTCGAGTTCCCGCGGGAGGAGGACGATCCCGAGGCCGCCGTCGAGGCCCTGCGGGACTGCGTGAGCGCGATCGAGCGGGTGGGGAGTCGATGAAGGGCGGGCTCGAGACGGTTGAGCTCCGGCTGGAGGTGCTGACGCCGCTCCACGTGGGCGTGAGCCGGGAGGAGGAGTTCGTCCGCGGGCTGGACTACTACGTCCGCGACCGGGAGGCCCGCGTCGTCGACCCGATGACCCTGGACCCGGAGCGGGCGAGGGAGGCCGCCGAGGCGCTCCGTGAGGGCGATTACAAGCGGGCTGAGGGGGCGATCGAGGGGGCGGAGGTGCTCTACCGGGTGGAGCTGAGGACCGGGGAGCCGCCGGACCGGTACCTGCCGACCTACCGACCGACCCGGGATGACGACCCGTGGGTGCCGGGGACGTCGGTGAAGGGGGTCATCCGGACCGGGCTCCTGCTGGCCGCGCTGAGGCGCCTGCACGAGCTGGGGATCGGCCTGGGGACGCTGACGGACCGCCTGCCCGGTGGTAACAGGGCCTACGGGGCGCTCGACCGGCGGCTCCGGGTCACCGTGTTCCAGGGTGGGACGGCGCCCAGAAGCGGCTACGGCTGGCCCAACGTCCACCCGCACGCGGACGTCCTGCGGGCGGTGAGGGTCAGCGATGCGCGGCCGGTGAGGGTCAGGACCGCCGTCCTCCGGGCCGAGCTGCACCCGGAGGGACGTTACCTCGACGCCCGGGAGTTCGTCGTGGACGGCGCCTTCGAGCTCGAGCTGGGCGTCGACCGGGCCGAGCTAGAGAGCGTGCTGAAGACGTGGAGCGACGTGGGGATGCCCAGGCTGCCCAGGCCGGTGTTCGAGTTCCTGAACGAGGCCCGGGGCGAGCTCCGGGAGTTCTGGGAGGAGACGCTGGAGGGTCCGGAGGCGCTGCTGGAGCGGGCCCGGGAGGGTTGGGAGGAAGGTCTCAGGGCGCTCCGAGAGAGCTTCAACTTGGACGTCCCGAGGGACGCGGACGCGCAGCTGGGCTGGGGAGGTGGGAGGCTCACGAAGACCGTGGTACCGCTCCTCGGGCGGGTGCTCCCGAGCGGCCGGCTGGGCGGTCTGCGGCCGAGGACGGTCCGGCTGGTGGACGGAGAGATCCCGGGGCTCGTCCGGATGGAGCCGGCCTAACCTCACCGTCCGCCCCCGGATATCGTTCCGAGCCTCGTAACGGCCCGGCGTCTCTTTCCATCGAATAGCAGTCCCTCCAGCGTGCCAAGCTCGAGAATCGGAGCTCATTGCTTGACGGAAAACGGCGAATCCTCGCGGATCGACCCTCCTTTTCGTTCGTGAACTCGCCGCCAGCCTCGAGAAAATAAAGGTATTAGCGGGCGAAAAGACTCACGCGGCCGCACGGTCCGCCCGGGCGAGCAGGACCAGCGCGAGCCCGGCGGCGAGCGCGGTGAGGCAGGCGGAGTAGCCGAACGCGACCCGGGACGAGAACCGCTCCCAGAGCCAGCCGGCCGCGACGCCGCACGCGAAGGTCGCGAGCCCCACGAGCGTGTGGTAGGCGCCGTAGGCGGGCGCGGTCCCGGAGAGCTCGGCGACGGCGGCGCGCTCCACGGCGTCCACGATCCCGTGGGCGAGTCCGTACAGCACGAACGCGGGCACGGCCGCCCCGACGGCCGCGAGCAGGGCGGAGAGGGACGTGAGCGCGTACCCGACGGTCAGGATCCGGCCCGGCCCCAGCCGGTCGGAGAGGCGGCCCGCGGGCAGCGAGGCGAGCGCGTGGAGGACCGAGAACCCCGCGTAGGCGAGGGCGGCCGCGGCCGGTCCCCTCGCGCCCACCACCCGCAGCGAGTAGAGCATCCACCCCACAGCGCCCAGCCGGTACAACCCCATCACCGCGAGCGCCCGGGGCAGCCCGCCGCCCCCGCCCTCGGGCGACCGCTCCCGGAGCCGCTCCTCGACGGGCGCGAGCGGGGCCAGCGAGAGGAAGCCGATCAGGGCCATGAGGAGGATGATCGAGGTCGCGCTCACCCCGTGGAGGAGCAGGAGCCCGGCGGCGAGGGGCCCGATCACCGCGCCCAGCGTGTCGAGGGTACGGTGCACCCCGAAGACGAGCCCGGGCTCGGAGCCGGCCAGCCCGGCGAGGATGGCGTCCCGCGGTGGGGTTCGGAGCCCCTTCCCGACGCGCTCCAGGGAGGCCGTCAGCGCGGCGAGCTTCGGGTCGCGAGTCAGGGAGAGGAGGAGCTTCACGCAGGCGGAGAGGGCGTACCCGGCCGCGACCGCCGGCTTGGCCCGCCCGGGCCGGTCGAACGCCCGGCCGGAGAGCGCGTTGAGGAGGCTCTTAACCAGCTCCATCCCACCCCAGGTACCTCCCACCAGCGCCGGGCCCCCGCCCAGGAGCGTGAGGTAGTACGGGAGGATCGCGAAGATGCCCTCCGAGCTGACGTCGTTGATGAGGCTGACCGCGCCCAGCAGCCAGACGTCCCGGGGCACGCGGCGCAGCTCCGCGAGCAGCGCGGTCG
>JBDOKE010000106.1:0-5578 GCA_039833815.1 Methanobacteriota archaeon
GGACCGAGCTTTCGACCCGGTAGAATCGAGGTGTTGATCCCCGTCTTCACGCCGTCCCCGAGCACCGCACCGAACTTCCGGCGGCCCGTATCCTCCAGCTCGCCCTTCACGATCACCCTCACGTTCCGCTCGTCGTGTCGGAGGTTGGCGATCACCGTGCCGGCCCCCAGGTTGCACTCGGCCCCGATGACGCTGTCCCCGACGTAAGAGAGGTGACTCACGTTCGTCCCCTCCATGACGATCGAGTTCTTGATCTCCACCGCCTGCCCCACGCGCACGTCCCTGACCAGCGTCGTGGCGGGCCGCACGTAGCAGTTAGGGCCCAGCTCGCACCCGGGCCCGATGTACGCGGGCCCCTCCACCACCGTGCCCGGCTTGAGCACCGCGCCCTCCGCCACCCACACCGGACCACGGAGCTCGACACCCTCCTCCACGACCCCCTCTACCTCCGGCCGACCCATGACGTTCCTGAGCGCCCACTCGTTCGCATCCAGCAGGTCCCACGGCCGACCCACGTCCAGCCAGTACACGTCCTGCGGAACGCCCCTAACCTCTTCCTCCCGCGCCGCCGCCAGCAGCGCGTCCGTGAGCTCGAACTCGCCCCTCGGGGACAGCCTCACCTCCTCCAGGTACCGCCGAAACTCCGGCTCCAGCACGTACACGCCCGCGTTCGCCAGGTTCGAGGGGGCCTCCCCCGGGTCCGGCTTCTCCACCAGCTCCCGCACGTACCCATCTTCCAACCTCACCACGCCGAACTCCGAGGGATCATCCACCTCCACCAGGGCCATCGAGGCGACTCCTTCGTGCTCCTTCACCGTCCGCTCCACGAGCGCGGGATCGAACACTAGGTCACCGTTCGTCACGAGCACCGGCTCGTCCGGGTCCACCTCCCGCCACGCCACGTACACGGCGTGCGCCGTCCCCAGCGGTTCCCCCTGCCGGACGAACGAAAGCTCGACCTCCTCGCCCCACCGATCCTCCACGTACCGCTCCACCTCCTCCGCCCGGTACTCCGTGACCACCACCAGCCGCTCCACGCCCACCCGCACCAGCGCCTCGATGGAGAAATCGACCAGCCTGCGGTCCGCCACCGGGAGCAGCACCTTGGGCCGCGTCCGCGTCAGCGGCCGCATCCTCGTACCCTCACCGGCAGCGAGCACGATACCAATCATCCTCCCACCTCCCTCAGACACTCCCTCACCAGCCGTACGAACTCGTCCCTCAACTCCTCCGCACGCTCCCTCGACTCCGCCTCCACCGTGATCCGGACCAGCGGCTCGGTCCCGGACGGCCGAACCAGGACCCACCCGTCCTCCAGCTCAACCCGGACCCCGTCCACCGTGTCGATCCGATCGTACTCCTCCCGCACGCGCCGCTCGACGCACTCCATCACCTTAGGCTTAAGCTCCTCCCGGCACTCCACGTTCTCCCTCAGCGTCGGGTACCGGGGCACTTCCTCCAACAGCTCGGACAACGGCCGACCCTCCTCCACGAGCAGACTCACCATCCAGGCCGCGGAGAGCGGACCGTCCGGGCACAGGTGCACGTCCGGATGAATCCACGTCCCGTTCGGCTCCCCACCGAACACGCAGCCCTCCCGCTTGATTGCCTCCGCCACGTACACGTCACCCACCCGGGTTCGAACCACCTCACCACCCAGCTCCCGCACGACCTCGTCCACCACCATCGAAGCGTCCACGTTGACCGCCACCTTACCCGCGCCCTTCTCCTCCAGGATCCTCCGACACACGAGCGCCAGCACCTCGTCGTACCCGGCAAACTCACCCTCCTCCGTCACGAACACGACCCGATCCGCGTCCCCATCGTGCGCGATCCCAAGGTCGGCGCCGACCGACCGCACCGCCCGCATGAGATCCTCCAGATGCTCCGGTCGGGGCTCCGGGTGCCGGCCCGGGAAGTGCCCATCCAGGTGCGCGTTGAGCGTGAGCACCTCGCACCCCATCTCCCGCAGCACCACCGGGGTGACCAGGGCCGACGGACCGTTCGCGCAGTCCACCACCACGCGCAGGCCGTCACCGTCCGCGCCCACCTCCTCCAGGATCCGCTCCACGTGCACGCGGGGCGCGCCCTCCTCCCGCTCAGCCTCCCGAAACTCCCGCCACCCCGGGTAGCTCAGCTCGCCGTCCATGAGCTCCTCGATCTCGCGCTCCTGATCCGGGGTGAAGGCCATCCCGTCCTCGTTCCAGAACTTGATCCCGTTGTACTCCGGGGGGTTGTGCGAGGCCGTGACCATCACGCCCGCGTCCAGCCCCTCCTCGACCACGTAGCAGCCCAGCGTAGGCGTGCAGACCACGCCCACGTCCACGACCCGACAACCCTGAGAGAGCAGGCCCGCGATCACCGCCGAGGCGATGGCCTGACCGTGCACCCGAGCGTCCCGACCCACGACCACCTCGCCGCCGCCCAGGTACTCCCCCAGCGCCCGACCGGCCCGCAACGCGAGCTCCGGCGTCAGGAACTCGCCCACCTTACCCCGAATCCCGGACGTCCCGAAGTACCTACCCAAGGGGGACCCCCCGTGCACGCGTTCCTGCTGGCGGGTGACAACGTCGAGCTGGCGTTAAT
The DNA here is from genome assembly GCA_039833815.1 of Methanobacteriota archaeon. Classification (GTDB taxonomy): domain Archaea; phylum JAADCQ01; class Methanopyri; order Methanopyrales; family Methanopyraceae; genus Methanopyrus. Next base: position 2,587 of record JBDOKE010000106.1, read on the forward strand.
GGAATTAAAGGGCGCGCTCCGGGCGGAGGTGGGCGAGAAGAGGGTTGAGGCCCGAGATCGGGTCGCGGTGGTGAGGGGACTCACCGACGAGGAGGCGCGCCGCGTCATCCGCCGACTCGCGCGATCCCACGCGGTCTACCGGCTGGGAGAGGGAGAGCGAAGGCTCGAGGTGGGGGGAGAGACCCACCCGGCCCGACCGCTCGCCCGCCGCGAGAAGCTCTCGGACCGCAAGCCGCACAAGCGCCCCGAGTTCATGCCCGACTCCACGGAGCCGTTCCTCGCCCGCGCCCTGGTCAACCTGTCCGAGGCGCGGCGCGGGGAGCGGCTGCTGGACCCCATGTGCAACGTGGGTGGCATCCTCATCGAGGCCGGTCTGATCGGCTGCGTGCCCGTGGGCGTGGAGGTGCGGCGGGACCTCGTGAGGCGGGCGGAGCGCAACCTGAGGCACTACGGAATCCGAAGGTACGAGCTGCACGCGGGCCGGGCGGAGGAGGTGAACGAGCTCCTGGACGAGCCCGTGCAGGCGGCCGCCGTGGACCCCCCGTACGGCCGAGCCTCGTACATCGAAGGGGGCCCGGTCGAGCGGCTGCTGCTGAACACCCTGGACGCGCTCTCCGAGGTCGTCGAGGGCAAGGTCGCCCTGACGGCTCCCGAGGAGGTCTGGAAGGAGGTGAGGGAGGGCGTCTCCCGGGTGGAGGTGGAGGTCCGCGACCGCGTGCACCGTAGCCTCACCAGGATCATCGCCGTGGTGAGGCCGTGACGGGTCGGATGATGACCGCGGACCGCGCCTGACGCGTGATGAATTTTCGGGGAGCTGACATCCGCTCACAGAAGCCGCCGAAGGTACGTTATCACCGCCCGGGCCCCGGACACGATGATCCGCTTGAACAGGAACAGCTTGCCCTGCCGCAGCGCATCCATCAGGTACCTTGGGTTCAAGTAGTACGAGATGTACGCCCGCTGCAGCAGCCGGCCCACCTCCTCCCGGCTCAGGTGCTCGGTCCTCATCACGGGATCCAGCGTGGTGTACTTCGACCAATCATGCACTTCAATCAGACCCTTCTCCTTGGCCATATCATACAACGGCGTACCCGGATACGGCGTGCACACGGTGAACTGCACGTAGTCCGGTTTAACTCGACGGGCGAACCTGATTGTCCTTAGAATGTCCTCTTTATCCTCCCATGGAAACCCCAATATAAACGACAGTAATATCTCCAATCCGTACCGCTTCGCCACCTTCCTACACCCGATAACGTCCCGCACCGTGATCCCTTTGTTAATCTTCCTCAACGTCTCATCGCTGGCCGACTCGGCCCCCACGTACACCGTGGTGCACCCATGATCGCGTAGGATTTTAGCCACCTCGGGCGTGAGCAGGTCCGCCCTCGCGCCGCAATCCCACGGGACGTCGATCCCCTCCTCCCGCATGCCCTCGCAGATCTCCTTCAGCCGGCGCTTGTACACGGTGAACACATCGTCCACGAACTCAATTCGCTCCACTTTGAGCTCCTCCACCAGGTATCGCAGCTCCTCCACCACAAGCTCCGGGCTCTTTCCCCTCCACTTCGGAAACAACCGGGAGGAGGCGCAGAAGATGCACCTGAACGGGCACCCGCGGCTCGTGATCACCGGAGCGTATCGGACGCCATCCACCGCGTAGTTATCCAAGTCGACCTTGTCGTACGCCGGGATCGGTAGCCGGTCCAGATCCTCCGGCTCGCTCCGGTCCGGGTTTCGCACGATTCGGGAGCCGTCCCGGTACGTGATCCCCTCGATGTCGGAGAAGTCGGGCTCGCGCCACCCCTCCACCTCGTCCAGCACCCGGGTGGTTGAAGTCTCCCCCTCACCGCGGATGACCACGTCGGCCCGACCTTCCCGCAGCGCCTCCCGGTCCATGAAGGTGGGGTGCGGCCCGCCTAGGAACACGAACTTGCCCAGCTCCTTCGCCAGCCTGGCGACCCGGTAGGCGGAGGGGGCCACCGGGGTGGTGGCCGTGACGCCGATCGCGTCGTACTTCTTCAGCACGCCGGGTAGATCCTCCAGGTCGACGCCTTCGGCGGGGCAGTCAAGAATGTCCACGTGGAACCCTTCCTCCTCGAGCTTGGCGGCCAGGTGAATCAGACCAAGGGGAAACGCGGAGACCCCAAGCACCCGCGCGATCGCGTCCTCGAACGGTGGCTGGATGAGCAGTACCTTCAACCCTCGTCGCATCCCCCTGCCAGAATGCAGCCTGAGTCCGGGCCGCGCACGTTGCCCGTGATCGCGTAGGCGCGGGCCCGACACCCCCCGCACACGTATCGGAACTCGCATCCGCCGCACGGGTCCTCCAACCCATCGCGGTCCCGGCACGCCCAGAATACCTCGTGATCCCACAGCTCCTCCGGCTCGTCCTCCAGGATGTTCCCCACCTTAATCGGTAGGAACACGCACGGCTGTACGTCGCCGTTCGGTCGTATTGCCATCAGGAAGCGGCCGGCCCCGCACCCTCCCATGAACTCCAGCAGCGGCTCAATCCACTTGCCCTGATCCGCGTACGCGAAGTGCGTGCCGTAGAGGATCTCCGAGCTCCCCACCTCGCTCATCTCCAGGCTCACGCGGGCCATCTGCGGCGCGGTGGAGTAGATCAGGATGTCCCGATCGGAGGCCTCCCGGACGAGCGTCCGGAGCACCTCTTCCCGCACCTCCGGCGGCAGATCCAGCTCCCGCCGGAACCGGCCCTGGCCCGTGGGGATGAAGTTGAACACGGCCACCCCGTCGACCCCGAGGTCCTCAGCCAGGTCCAGCAGCTTCGGAACCTCGCTCACGTTGTTCCGGTGCACGGTGAGGGCGATCACGGTCATCATGTCCGTCTCGACGCAGTGACGGATGCCCTCCACCGCGCGCTCCCAGGCCCCGTTCACGCCGCGAAACCGATCGTGCGTCTCGGGATCGGCCCCGTCCAGGCTGATCTCCACGTACTCCACGCCGGCGGCCTCCAGCCGCTCCGCCG
>JBDOKE010000107.1:0-2991 GCA_039833815.1 Methanobacteriota archaeon
GGGAGGCCGTCTCGCTGGACGAGCGCCCACCCCTGGCCCTGACCGTGCAGGGATCCACGTACGAGGAACTGAGGAGGGAGTGCGCGGAGCGGCTCGCCGAGCTCCCGGCCTCGATCTATCCGATCGGTGGCGTCGTGCCCCTGCTGGAGGAGTACCGGTTTGCCGACGTTGTCCGCGTCGTCCTCGCCGCCAAGTCGGCCCTGCCTCCCCACCGCCCGGTGCACCTCTTCGGGTGCGGTCACCCGCTGGCGATCCCGTTGGCCGTCTGCATGGGGTGCGACCTGTTCGACTCCGCCTCCTACGCGATCTACGCGCGGACCGACCGGTACCTGTCCGTCCTCGGGACCCTCCGGCTCGAGGAGCTGCGCGAGTTCCCCTGCTCCTGCCCGGTCTGCACCCGGTACGATCCCCGGGAGCTGCAAGAGATGAACCGGGAGGAGCGGACGCGACTGCTCGCGCGGCACAACCTCCACGAGCTGCACCGGGTGATCCGTACCGTCCGTCAGGCGATCGCCTCGGGCGAGCTGTGGGAGCTCGCCGAGTCCGTCTGCCGCGCGCACCCGGCCGCGTGGAAGGGGCTGGAGGAGCTGTCACGGCGTGGTGAGGAGCTGGAGCGATGGGTGCCCGGGACGCGGCGGAGCGTCTTCGTGTTCGATGATGTGTCCAAGGGGCGGCCGGAGCTGCGCCTGTATCGTCGCCGGCTCCGGGAGCGGTTCGGCCCGCTCGAGGGGCGAAGGCTCGTAAAGGGACTCAAGAGACCCTTCGCCGAGTGGGTGGAGTGGCTCGAGCCCTGGGAGCTGGCCTTCGCCGACGAGTGGCTGGGAATCGTGCCCGGGGAGCTCTCGTGGACGTACCCGTGCCACTCCCTCGTAACGCCCGGGGATGATGAGGGTGAGGACCGACGGAGGGGTGAAGAGGGTCGCAGGCGCTGAGCTCGTGCTCTACCGGGAGGGCTCCTCGGACTTCTACGTGCCCGATCCCGACCGGTACTGCGAGGGCGGACTTCCCACCCGGGACGCCCCGATCGCCTTCGCCCCAAACGCCGCGATCAACCGGTCGATCCTGGTGCTGTTCCACCGGGTGCACCGGATCGAACGGTTCGGCGACGTGTTCTGCGGGGTAGGGGCCCGGGCCGTCCGACTGCACCTGGAGGCGAACGTCAAGGAGTCCGTACTGTCCGACGTGAACCCGCTCGCCTGCCGCGTCGCCCGGCTGAACGTCGTCCGTCACGGGCTTCGCGCTCGAGTTCACTGCCTCGACGCCGCGATCACGCTCTCCAGCTTTGACTTCGACGCGGTGGACCTGGACGTGCACGGGTCTCCCGTTCCGTTCGCCCAGGTCGCGTTCCGCGGTGTGGGGGACGGGTACGTCCACCTCACGGCCACGGACCTGGAGTCCCTGCACACGCCCGCCGCCCGCCGGAAGTACCTGCTGGACGGTCCCCTGAGGGATCGGGACCCGGAGCTCGAGGCGCGCGTCATCGTGGGCGCGCTCGTGCGCCTGGCCGCCTCCGTCGACGTGGGCGCCCTCCCCAGGTACTGCCTCGTGGAGCCGGGGCTCCGCGTTCGCGTCTGCTTCGAGTGCCGTCGCGGTAAGTCGCACGCGAACCGGGCCCTGGAGCATTTGCGCCGCGAGCGGGGCGTGGGTCCCGTGTGGTCGGGTCCCCTGACGGATGAGCGCACGCTGTCTCGAATGCGTCGGGAGCTGGATCGAATGGACTGGCGGCCGGAGCACGTGCGCGAGGTGCGCCGGGCGCTGGGGCGTAACGTTTTGATCGCCTGATCGGGTCATGGTCCCTCGGGCCCTCGGTCTTGAACGAGGTCGTGAGAGAGGTGGAGCAGGTCCGCGGGGCGAGGGTCGCTCGGACGCTCGCGACGCAGCACCCGGACGCGACCAAGTCAGTGCGGGTGCAGGAGGAGCCGGAGGAGGCGGTGGAGTGCCTCACCAAGTTCGGCATCGAGGAGTACATGATCGACTTCGAGGGAAAGCTCACCCCGTACCTGCAGCCCGTGCAGGTGCTCATGGAGCTGCACGACGCGGGCGTGGAGGTGGGAGAGGACCGGTTCGTGATCGCCCGGGTGCCGAGCGCGTCCAAGGAGAACGTGCTTCGGCAGATTCAGGCGCTGCTGGGCGTGATGGAGGCCAACTCCGAGCTGTTTAAGGAGAACCCGGACGCGCGCGGGATCTTCGAGGTCGTGCACCCCATGACGGCCTCGCCCGAGGAGCTGCTCGACACCGCGGACCGCATCTCCTACGCCCGACGGTTCGCCTCCCGCGAGCTGGACGCGCCCCTGAGCGCGGGCCACCTGCGCATCATCCCGCTCATCGAGGAGGTACCGGAGCTCCTGAACATCCGGCAGATACTGAAGGGATACGTGGACGGCATGCGCGACATCGGGATGGACGTGAGCTACCTCCGGGTATTCATCGGCCGGTCCGACCCGGCCCTCTCCTACGGGCACGTGCCCGCCGTCCTCGCCTGCAAGTACGCGATTTTCCAGGTGTACGAGCTCGTGGACGAGCTGGGCGTGCCGATGGCCCCTATCCTTGGCGGCGGTTGCCTCCCCTTCCGGGGGCACGTGAAGCCCGGGGTGGAGGACGATTTCACCCAGGAGTACGCCGGCGCGGCCACCTACACCATCCAGTCCGGGTTCCGGTACGACCACGACGAGGAACTGGCCATCCAGTCCGTCCACCGCATCAACGAGCTCGCCGCCAACGAGCCGCTCGAGCTCTCCGACGACGACGTGGAGTACCTGATCCTCTCGACCGGCATCTTCGTGAAGCACTACCTGAGCGTCTTCTTCCGCTGCATCGGGACCATCAACATCGTCTCCGACCTGATCCCCAACACCCGGGACCGGCTCGCCCGAAAGGGACCCGTCGGGTACGCCCGTGACATCCCGGAGCCGGACAAGGTGGGGGAGCTCTGCAAGCGCGTCAACGACGACGTGGGGCGCGAGCTCTACCGCGAGCTCCGACGCATGCGGG
>JBDOKE010000108.1:0-5276 GCA_039833815.1 Methanobacteriota archaeon
CGGGAGGTGGACGTGAAGCGGCTGGAGCGCGTCGCCCCGGTGGCGGAGGCCGCCTTCGAGCGCGCGCTCGCTGGGGACTACCGCTCGGCGATGCTGATCAACTCGTCCGCGTACTGCCCGCTGCTCGGGCACGACCTGAACCCGGTGCTCGACGCGCTGGAGGCGGGCGCGTCGGCGGCCGGTCTCTCCGGTACGGGCCCGGCCTACGTGGCCCTATGCGAGACGCGGTCCGACGCCGAGGCCGTGGAGGAGTCGTGGGAGGACGCCGGGAAAACGCTCCGGACGCGGGTCGTTGGTCTTGAGCGCGCTGGAGGGACTCAGGCGCAAGATCGATGACATCGATAGGGACCTGCTGGACGCCGTGATCCGGCGGCTGAAGGTGGCGGAAGAGATCGGTCGGGTGAAGGCCCGGGAGGGACTGCCGCTAACGGATCGGGAGCGGGAGTCGGAGATTCGGAGGAGATGGAGGGAGAGGTTTAAAGCGGAGGGTCTGGATCCCGCCCTCGCGGACCTCATCCTTGACTCCCTGCTTGAGGCCAGCAAGCGGGTGCAGCGCGGGGTGATGGACGATGGGTAAGGTGCGTCCCTCGTTCGTGAAGCGGCCGGCCCGGGAGATTGTGGAGAAGTACGAGGAGTACCTCACGACCGACTTTGAGCACAACAAGAAGGTCGTTGAGATCGTGGCGGAGCCTAAGACCAAGCGCCTGCGCAACCTGATCGCGGGCTACGTGACCCACCTGATGCGGCTGAAGGAGCGTCAGGAGGAGTCCGAGGAGTAGCCGGGAGGTCACGCCTTGACGGACGTGGCCATCGAGGGCGTCATCCCGGCCCTGATCACGCCGTTCACGGACGACCTGAAGGGGATCAACGAGGAGGGGCTGCGCGAGAACGTCTCGAGGCTGATCGAGGCCGGCGTGCACGGGGTCGTGCCGGCCGGCACGACCGGGGAGTCCTCCACGCTGAGCCACGCGGAGCACCGGCGCGTGATCGAGGTGGTCGTGGACGAGGTGAACGGCCGGGTCCCCGTCATCGCCGGCGCGGGCTCCAACTCGACCCGGGAGGCCCTAGAGCTCTCCCGGTACGCGGAGGACGTGGGCGCCGACGCGATCCTGTCCGTGGTCCCGTACTACAACCGTCCCCCGCAGGAGGGCCTGTACCTGCACTTCTCCCGGATCGCTGAGGCGGTGGACTGCCCGATCATCCTCTACAACGTGCCCTCCCGGACGGGCTGCTCCCTGGACCCGGAAACGGCCGCCAAGCTCGCGGAAGAGTACTCCAACATCGTGGGGGTAAAGGAGGCGAGCGGGAACCTGGACCTCGTCCAGCGCTTCGTGGAGGAGACGCCAGACGACTTCATCGTGCTGTCCGGCGTGGACGAGCTGAACCTGCCCATCCTGGCCGTGGGCGGCTGCGGCACGATCTCCGTCACCGCCAACGTCGCCCCCGAGCTGATGGTCGAAATGTACGAGGCCTGGGAGCGGGGCGACCTGGAGAAGGCGCGTGAGCTCCACTACCGACTGCTCCCGCTGCACCGGGCCCTGTTCACCGAGACGAACCCGATCCCCGTCAAGGCGGCCGCGGAGATGGTCGGACTGTCCTCCAGCCCGCCCAGGCCCCCGCTGAAGGAGGCCCGCGAGGACACCAAGGAGCTCCTGAGAAGGGTGCTGAAGGATCTGGGCCTGCTGGAGGGGGAGTAGTCGCTGAACGCGAGGGAGGCCCTGGACCGGTACCACATGGACGTGTACTCCCGGTTCCCGGTCACGCTCGTGAGGGGCGAAGGGGCCCGGGTCTGGGACGATCAGGGCCGGGAGTACATCGACCTCGTGGCCGGGATCGCGGTGAACGTGCTCGGGCACTGCCACCCGGCCGTGGTGGAGGCGATCACCGAGCAGGCCTCCCGGCTGATTCACTGCTCGAACCTGTACTACAACGAGCCTCAGGCCGAGGCCGCCAAGCTCCTCGCGGAGACGGCCCCGGGTGACCTCAACCGGGTCTTCTTCTGCAACTCGGGCACCGAGAGCATGGAGTGCGCGATCAAGCTGGCCCGGAAGTGCACGGGCCGCACGAAGTTCATCGCGTTCGAGCACGGCTTCCACGGGCGCACGCTGGGCGCCCTCTCGGCGACCTGGAAGCCCGAGTTCCGCGAGCCGTTCGAGCCGCTGGTGCCGGGGTTCGAGCACGTGCCGTACGGGGACCTGGACGCGGTCGAGAGGGCGATCGACGAGGACACGGCCGGGGTGATCGTGGAACCGGTGCAGGGAGAGGGGGGCGTGCGCGTCCCGCCCGAGGGCTTCCTGCGGGGGCTCCGCGAGCTCTGCGACGAGTACGGTGCCCTGCTGATCGTGGATGAGGTGCAAACGGGCATGGGGAGGACGGGTCGGTTCTTCGCGTTCGAGCACGAGGGGATCGTGCCGGACATCGTCTGCCTGGCCAAGGGGCTGGGCGGCGGGGTTCCGGTCGGGGCGACGATCGCGCGGGAAGAGGTCGCGGAGGCGTTCGAGCCCGGGGACCACGGGTCCACGTTCGGTGGGAACCCGCTGGCGTGCGCCGCGGTGGTGGCCGCGGTTCGCACCGTGCTGGAGGAGAACCTTCCGGAGGCCGCGGCCCGGAAAGGGGAGAGGGCGCTGGATCTGCTGTCGGAGGCGGAGGATCACGTCGTGGAGGTGCGGGGACGTGGCCTGATGATTGGAGTGGAGGTGGGGGATGAGGACCGGGCCGAGGAAATCGCTCAGGAGATGCTGGACCGGGGAGTGCTCGTGAACGTCACCTCCGGGGACGTGATTCGGCTGGTGCCGCCGCTGGTGATCACCGAGGAGGAGCTGGAAACCGCGCTCACGAGGCTCGTGGACACGATCGCCGAACGGTCGGGTTAGTCCAGGTAGTCCCGCAGCCACTTCACCTCGTCCAGCTTCTCCCCGATCCGGTCCCGGAGCAGCCCTTCCGGCTTCTCATACTTACGGTCGCACTCGTGGGTGCCCGTGGGCGTGTGCACAACGTCCACGGGAACGTCGTGCTCCTCCATCGGGATCTCCCCGGCGGGCAGCACCTGCACGTCGTGCACGGTCGTGTGGACGGGCGTATCCTCGTCCACCAGCCCCAGCTCGGCCAGGATGCCCCACTCCAGGTCGAAGTACCCGCCTCCCTTACCCAGGCGCGCCCCGTCCGGGGCCACCGCCACGGAGCCGGCCACCACCAGGTCCGGGGCGGGCAGCTCGTCGGGCATGACCCGGCGACCCTCTCGAAACGCGCCCCGGATCGTGGAGGCGCGGCGCGGGTCGCGCGGGTTCTCGATCACTAGGAATCCCTGGCGCAGCCGCGGCGTGGGCATGATCAGCGTCTTGCCGTCCCTCAGGGCCCGCTCCCGCACCGGGCGCTGGGGTGAGTCCGGGTTCACCTTGATCACGTCCGCATCCTCGTACTCGTCGGTCGAGGTCAGCCGGCGTGCCGCGAGCTGAGCGCCCCGAAAGTTGGGGATCCGCCCCTCAACGGGGAACGGTGGGGCGGCCTCCCCGGACTCCTCCAGTTCCCGCCACACCCGGCGGCGGATCCTGGCCTTCTCCACCTCCGACATGGCCCTACACCACCCGCACCGAGTCCAGTTTCCTTGCGTTCTTGCGGACCGCCCGGCGAACCTCCCGGGTCACCTCCTCCATCCGCTTTCTCGCCTCCTCTGGGGGCAGCTCGGAGATCTCCTCCATCCTACGCTCGATCCGACGGGTGAGCTCCACGCTCACCAGCTCCGGGATCCGCTCCTCCAGCACCTCGATCAGCCGCTCGCCGCGCCGGGTGGGCCTCATGCCGCGACCCGCCCGCTTCACGTACCCTCGGTCGAAGAGCTTTTTCACGATCTCCGCCCGGGTGGACTCCGTTCCGAGCCCCAGCTCCTTCATTTTCGCCACCAGCCGGGACTGCGAGTACCTGGGCGGTAGCGGCTCCTTCCTGCGCTCGACCCGAACCCGGGCCCGTACCGTCTGCCCACGTCGGGCGTTCGGCATCCTCCGCTCCTTCGGCCGGTCCCACGGGTAGACCTCGTACCATCCCTCGAACTTCACCTCCTTACCCTCCGCCACGAACTCGACGCCCGTGCTCGGATCGCGGGCCAGGATCCTCCACTCCATCACCTCCGCGTCCCGGGCGAGCGTGGCCAGGTACCGCCGGGTGATCAGGTCGTAGAGCCTCCAGGCCAGGGTCCCGAGACGATCCTTGACGCGCTTCCGCTCCCCGGTCGGGGTGATGGGAGGGTGGGCCCCGTCGTACTCCCGCCCGGACACCGGCTCGTCGCGTCGCCCGGCTCGGCGGAGGTCCGACATCGCGCCCGGGTGGGCCCGCTCCAGCCGGCGCAGGAGGGAGTCGTGGTCGAAGGTGGGCGGGTACCGGTTCGTGGCCGTCCGTGGGTACGTGATCAGACCCTCCTCGTAGAGCCGCTGGGCCGTGTCGAGGGTCTTCTTCGGTGAGATCCGCAGGATTCTGCCCGCGGCCCGCTGCAGGTCGGTGAGGTTGAACGGGGCGGGCGGGGTCACGCGCCTCCGCCGGCGCTCCACCCGCTCGATCCTCAGCTCCCGGATCCGGCGCGCCAGTCGCCGGGCCCGCTCAGGGTCGCGGAGCTTCTCCCGGGACTTCAACCGTCCGAGGGGCGTGTCCGCGACGAGCACCCAGTAGTGCCGGCGCCGCTTCTTGGCCCGCTCCCGCTCCCGTTCCCGCTTGACCACCAGCCGAAGGGTCGGCGTTTGGACGCGGCCCACCGAGACGATCCCGTCGCTGCCCTGGGAGAGCTTCCGGGTCAGCGGGATGCCGTAGAGCCAGTCGGCGATGGTGCGGGCAAGGGCGGAGTAGGCCATGCTCGGGTCCACGCGCTCGCCCCGGAGGGCCTCCTCGAGCGCCCGGAGGATGTCCCGGCGGGTGTAGGCGGAGAACCGCATCCTTCGGGCCCGCTCGGGATCGTCCAGCCTCCCGCGCTTCCGGAGCCAGACGAGCACCTCCCAGCCGATCAGCTCCCCCTCGGGGTCGTTGTCGGTGGCCACGATCACCCGATTCGCCCGGCCGCCCGCGTACCGGTCGATGGCCCGCTCCACCGCCCGCAGAAACCGGCGCTTCCCTCGGAGCGGTCGGACGTCGAACTCCCGGGGGTCCGGGAAGTAGTCCGGGTGGTTGAATCCGGGGTCGTTCCGGGGCCACCACTCCAGCACGTGGCCGGAGAGGCAGGTGATGGCGAACCGGTGATCGCGGTAGCGGGCGAACCCCAGGAGCCGCCGTCCGATCCACCGGCCGCCGAGGAA
>JBDOKE010000109.1:0-3774 GCA_039833815.1 Methanobacteriota archaeon
GGGCTCGGGTAAGTCGACCCTCCTTCGGGACGTGGAGCTTCTGGCCCAGGGCGACACGGTCACCGGGCGCCGCGTGCTGCTCAACGGCGAGCGTCCGCCGGAGTCCCTCCGGTTCGATCCGGAGCGGCGGCTGGTGGCCCACGTGACGCAGACGATGGGGGTTCACGGGCGAGCCCATCCATTGCACATGACGGAGCTGAGCGGCGGCCAGTCCCGCTCCCTGATGATCGCCGACGTGCTCCCGATCAGCGACTCACCGGTGGTGCTGATCGACGAGATCGAGAACGCCGGGATCAGGAAGCGGGAGGCGCTGAGGGGGCTGACCCGGCACGATCGGATCGTGCTCCCGGTCACGCACGACCCGGCCGTGGCGCTTCGCTCGCGCCTCCGGATCGTCATGAGGAACGGGACCATGGCGAGGCTGGTGGAGACGTCGGAGCGGGAGCGCGAGGTGGCGAACGCGCTGGAGCTCGTGGACGAGTGGTGGCTGGAGCTGCGGGACCGGGTCCGCCGCGGCGAGCGGCTGGACGACGTGAAACCGCCCACGGGGTTCAGGCGTGAAGCTCGTGGTCGTGTCCGGCACGCCGGGCGCCGGCAAGACCGCGGTTATCCTGCACGCGCTGAGGCACCTGGGGGGAGAGCACCGGCCGGCGGTCGTCAAGGTGGACTGCTTGGACACGGACGGCCACCGCGTGTACCTGAAGCGACTCGGGGTCCCGGCGATCCGGGCGTTGGCCAAGGACATGTGTCCGGACCGCTTCGCGGCCTACAACCTCGAGCACATGCCGCGGTGGGCGGAGAGCGAGGGCGCGGACCTCCTCGTCGTGGAAACGGCCGGACTGTGCCCGCGGTGCGCCCCCTACGTGGACGCGTGCCTGGGCGTCTGCGTGGCGGGCGTAACCCTAGGCCCCAACTCGCCCGCGAAGGTGGGTCCGTTCCCTCGGACCGCGGACGTCGTGTGCGTGAACAAGGGTGACCTCGTCTCGCAGGCGGAACGGGAGGTACTCATGCGCCGGGTGGTCGGGGTCAACCCGGACGCGCGCGTGATCGAGACGAACGGGCTCACCGGCGCGGGGTGCGAGCTGCTGGCCCGGCTCACCCAGGAAGAGGCTCCCGAGGCCCCGGACGACCTCAGCGAGGTCCGGCTGCGCGAGAGGGCGCCGCTCGCCGTCTGCACCCTGTGCGCGGGCGAGACGCGCGTGGCGGCCGAGCGACACCGGGGCATCCTCCGGCGGATCGACGGGTTCACGGAGTACCGGGGCGAGTGACCGTGGCGGCGGAGCGCATCGCCGACCTCCTGCCCGGGTTCCACTGCGGCGCCTGCGGGTACGACCGCTGCGACGACTTCGCCCGGGCACTGGTTCAGGGCGAGGCCGACGTCGATGACTGCCCGTACCTGCGGACCGAGCGGTTCAGGGAGCGACGACGCAGGATCCTGAAGCTACTCGGCGAGACAGAGGAGGAAGGGAAGGGGGAGATTCGGGGGCGTCCTCGACGACTACGAGGCCGACCTGCTCCCGGCGCCGCTCCCCGGCGAACCGGCCTGTCGGGAGACCCTGCACCCGTTCGACCCGAACGCGGACGTAGGGGAGGGTGAAGTGATTCGGTATCGACCCTGGGGCTGCCCGATCACCCACTTCGTCCGGGTGCTGCGCGCGGAGAAGGGACTCGTCACGGTGCACGTGGTGGGACCCAGGCACCGACTCGGGGAGGAGGGCTTCGAGTTCCGGGATGTCGGGCTGTGCCTAGTTGTCGGGTTCGAGGGCGTGGTCAAGGAGGGCCGGCCGCCGGACGTCGGGGAGACCGTCCGCTTCCTCCCCGAGCACTGCATGATGCAGAGGGTGCACTCGGGTGCGGTGGTGGAGGCGGTCGGCGACCGGGTCGTCATCGAGTGCGTCGACCTGAAGGTGTGGACGCCGCCCGAGCGACCGCAACCGAGTTGAGCCCGGGCCGGCCGGAATCCCGGGGTGATGGGGAGCGAGGAACCCTGCCGAGCCGCCGGCGGTGAGGAGGGGTCGACTTACCGACCCTCGCGCAGCCTCCTCCACCTCCTCACGTTCTCCTCGCCCGGCCGCCACTCGAGGGCGACGTTGTCCCCCACGCTCACGCCCAGCTCCCGCGCCACCGCCCGGCACTTCGCCCGGAGCAGGAAGTAGACCGGGACGTCGGGGAAGGGCTCCTCCGGGATGGACTCGAAGTTCCCCTGGCCCTTGGAGACGACCACGTCCGCCCACTCCAGCGCTTCAAGCAGCTCCCCGCTAGCCTCCGTCACCAGTAGCCCCAGCATCTCGGACCCGGTGTCAATCACCCGGCACACGTCCGTGAGTCCGACTGCCCGCGCGTCCTCTCGGGTCGCGTCGTTCACGATCGGCGCGCCCCGCACCACCGCTACGACCTCCGCGTCCAGGTCTCTCATGAGCACTTCAATCAGGAGTCGGTCGAGCGCGATCTCGCCGGCGTTGTCGCACAGGTACACGATCCGCCTCCCGCGCAGCTCGTCCGGGTCCAGGTCGTACACGGCGAACCGGACCCGCCTCACCTCCTCCCGCAGCTCCTCCACGTCGAACTCGTGCCCCGCCACCGCGAAGTCGATCACGTTGCCCACGATCGCCGCCGCGACCGCCCTCCGCAGCCGCTCCTCGACGCCCAGTCCCGCCAGCTCCCTCCTCAGCTCCCGCGCCAGCCCCAGGGCCACCCGGTTGGCCCGCTCCTTCTCCTCCCGGTACGGGTCCTCCTCCTCGGCGTACCTCATCACGGCGCGCTGCGCCTCCGTGCCCAGCCGGGGCGGCTGCGGGGTGGGCTCGCGCTCGTAGAGCTCCAGCACCCGCCTGGCGGCCGCCGCGATCGCCCGCTTCCGGTCCCCCCGAGGCACCGCCCGGTTGATCGTGTTCACCGCGATCTCCAGCACGCAGGGAACGCACTCCGGAACGGCCCTCAGCCTCGACTCCCCCCGTCACCGAAGGAACAGCCACGCGTACGCCTTCGGTAGGCTGACGACCCGGTCCCAGGGCCACAGGCCCAGCGGGGCCGGGGCGGCCAGGCACGCCAGGATGAACGTCAGCAGCAGCATCGGGCCCCAGTCCTTGCGCTCATCGTCGTCCAGGAACGAGCGGTCCTTCGGGATCTGGGAGGTGATCTTGAGGAGCACTATCAGGGCGACGATCGCGACGTGGTACCACCGAAGGAACGCCTGAATCAGGAGCGAGAGCGCCGAGAGCCACCGGACCGCGCCCGTGTTGCTTAGGTAGTACCGCATGATGTACCCGCCCTCCAGCGGGTACACGGGAAGGGCGGACAGCCAGGTGACGGCCAGCCCCGCCCACCCGGCCAGCGTGAGGGGGTTCGCCTTCAGCCCCAGCCCCGAGGCCAGCAGGAGCGACCACGTGCTGTGCAGTACCTTGAACTTCACCGGGACGTGCCGGTGCAGGGCCCCGAGCGCGAAGACCGCGCTGGAGGCCAGGAACCCCACCGAGAGCCCGGCGGCGCCGACTCGGCACAGGGACCTCGCCAGCATCGGCCGCACGTTCGACCGCACGACGCCGGAGTACCCGCCCGGGAAGTGCGGAACCGGCAGCGCCAGCGGCAGGCGCGGGTCGAGTCCCTCCCGGTCCGCCGCCCAGAGCTTCGCGAGCTCCTTCGCGAAGAAAATCGCGGAGAACGCGACCGCGAACTCCAGCCCGTACCAGGCGCTGCGGAACGCGTACCAACCGCCCACCCAGGCGAAGATCGGGACCGACAGCAGGAGCGGGACCAGGTAACCGGGCTCCTCCTCCG
>JBDOKE010000110.1:0-2981 GCA_039833815.1 Methanobacteriota archaeon
GTTCGGCGGGTCGATCGTGAAGAAGCGCGTCGGGTCGGGTCCGGTGGGGTTCGCGGCGGAAGGAGGGTGGGGCGGAGGGGAGGGTCACTCTTTCTCCGTCGGCCCCAGGACGCGGTCGAGGGCGCGCTCCCAGGCCTTGGTGGGCAGCTCCGGCATCGCGGTCACGTCCTCGCGCTCGACGGTGATCGCGTCCACCGGGCACGCGCGGGCGCAGGCGCCGCAGTAGGCGCACGCGTCCGGGTTGACGGCGATCCGCGTCTTCCCGGCCGTGCCGCCCTTCTCGAACTCGAGGGCGTTGCACGGGCAGATTTCGACGCAGAGGCCGCAGCCGACGCACTCCTCGTCGTCGATCTCGATGCGGCCCTGGTAGGGCTTGACGACCTCGATGGCGTCGACGGGGCAGACCTGCGCGCACCAGGAGCAGTACACGCAGCGGGCCTTGTTGACGTGGATCTCGCCCTCGACCTCGCCCTTCTCGGGCAGCTCGCCGCGGGTGGTTCCGTAGCAGACCTTGCAGCCGACCTTGATCGCGTCCTCGGGGCACGTGCGCATGCACACGCCGCAGTACACGCACCGCTCCTCGTCGACCTCGATGGTGAACTCGGGCTCGGGGTCGGCGGCGCTGGGGGTGGGGCGCTTCACGGTGATCGCGTCGGCGGGGCAGGCCTCCTCGCAGGCCTTGCAGTAGATGCACCGCTCCTCGTCGATGTCGATCTCACCCATGACGAGGTCGCCGGGCGTCGGGACCTCGCGCTCGACGGTGATCGCGTCCTGCGGGCAGGTGTCCGCGCAGAGCCCGCAGTACACGCACCGCTCCTCGTCGATCGCCACGTCCTTGGGGAGCTTGGGGAGGCCGTG
The DNA here is from genome assembly GCA_039833815.1 of Methanobacteriota archaeon. Taxonomy (GTDB): domain Archaea; phylum JAADCQ01; class Methanopyri; order Methanopyrales; family Methanopyraceae; genus Methanopyrus. Next base: position 859 of record JBDOKE010000110.1, read on the forward strand.
CTCGGTGGCGGGCTCGCCGTCGATGAGCAGGGTGATCGCGTCGTACGGGCAGACGAGGGCGCAGATGCCGCAGAGGGCGCACGTCTCCTCGTCCACGTCGAGGGGGTCGGCGCCCTTGCGCGCGACGGCGGAGGGCTTCTCGACGGTGATCGCGCCGACGGGGCAGGCCCGCTCGCAGAGCCCGCAGGCGGCGCACCGGTCCAAGTTCACGACGAGCTCCCGCGTCTCGGCGCCCTCGCGCACGATCCGCAGGGTGGGCGGGGAGACCTCCTTCACGGGCTGAAGGCCGTCCGACATTTGCGCGTCCCCCAACTCCGGTGAGCTGCGCCGGCCCCCGTTCGCCCTCGTCTTATAAATCGCGGTGTCGGGAGCCGCGCTATGGTAAGGCTTATGTACGGGTACTTGCGCGCTGCGCAACCTCGACCGAGAAAAAAGAGGGCCTACCCCTCCACCTCGGCCCGCCCCGCCAGCCTCTCGAGGAGTTCGGGGAGCCGCTCGCGCAGGACGGCGTAGATCCGGGTTAGTGGGATCTCGGCGGGGCACGCGGTCTCGCAGGCCCCGCACTCGACGCAGTACAGGGCGACGCACTGGGCGATGTGCGCGTGCCAGACGGGGGTGGGGGTCACCGACTCCCGGCCGGCGAAGGCCCAGCAGCCCTCTTCGCACGACGCGCACACTGGGCACACCTGCCGGCAGCTTCGGCACTTGATGCAGCGGTCAAGCGCCTCCAGCGCCTCCGTCAGGTGATCCTCGTCCAGCGTCTTCTCCCGCCAGGAACGGGCCATCCTCCGCATGATCTCATCGATCTTCGCCCGGATCTGCACCGACTTTTCCGGCGCCTCCCGCACCTCCACCGCCCCGTCGTCGACGGCCCCGGCCAGCAGGTCGCGCCCGGCCCCGCTCTTGACCTCCACGAACGTCCACTCGCCCATCATCTCGTCCGGGACGCCCCAATTCCCGCACGCCAGGTCCGCGCGCTCCGGAATGTTCTCGTCGCACCGGCGGCAGCTCTCCCGCCGTCCGGACCCCTTCTCCTCCAGATCGTCGATCGAGACCCTGATCTCCTCACCGTCCCGGAGCTCAACGATCAGGTGGCCCTTGGCCACCTCCTCCCGCTCCACGTCCAGCGGGTCCGCGTCGTGCTCCTCCAGGATCTCCAGCACGACCCGGGGCTCGAAGGTGCCACCGCAGTTGAGGCCGATCCGGTACACGCGGTCCGGGTTCACGAGATCGCGCTCGGCCAGCCGGTCCAGCGCCCTGGCGTCGCAGGGGCGGCAGGTGACGGCGATCCTCAGCGTCGGGTCCTCCCGGTGCAGCTCGGCCGCGAGCCGGGCCAGCTGGACGGGGGCGCAGTGGTAGGAGCCGGAGGGCACCTCCGACGGGTCGTCCACGACGACGGGTCGCCCGTCCAGCGCGTCGGCCCCCCGCTCCACGCAGACGACGACGTCCACCAGATCCTCCCGCAGCGCGTACCGCAGCAGCTCCGTCACGACCCCGCCGCACGCGGCCCCCCTCACGGTCTCGTCGTCCGTGGATCGGGCGAGGTAGCACCCTCCGACCTGCACCTCGGGCTCGGTCACGGGGCTACCCCCCTCGCGCCGACCCCCGGGGCGCGGGGCGGACGCGGGCGGGGACGCGCTTGTACTCCGGAATCCCGGACTCCGGGTCGAGGACGTCCGGCGGGGTCAGCGCGTTCTCGCCGAAGTGGAACGGGGTGAAGATCACGCCCTCCCGCACCCGGTCGGTGACCCGCGCGCGGCACCGCCACTCGCCGTACGGCGTCTCGACGATCACCTCCTCGCCGTCCCGCACCCCGTACCGCCTCGCGTCCTTGGGGTGGATCTCGACGAACGACCCGCGCACCTCCTCGCTCAGGAGCCGGGAGCGCCCCGTGATCGTCCTCGTGTGGTAGTGCGCGTACACGCGCCCGGTCGTGAGGATCAGCGGGTACTCCTCGCTCACGTCCACCTCGGGCTCCCGGTACTCCACGGACTCCGGGTCCGGGAACCGGGCCCTCCCGTCCTCGGTGGCGAACTCCTCGGTGTGCAGGATGGGCGTGCCCGGGTGGTCCTCGCTCGGGCACGGCCAGTGGATGCCGCCCGGGCGCCGCCGGAGCCGATCGT
>JBDOKE010000111.1:0-4138 GCA_039833815.1 Methanobacteriota archaeon
GGGATCGTTATAGCAATCGCAACGTACCGTCATGTGGTCACCCTCGCACCCCACCAACGCGACCGAGTCGGGAGGATCCTTCACCGAGCCGACGCGCTCCCGTTCGTCCCGGCTTGACCCAGTTTGAAGGGCGACGCCGCTCGTGCTGACGTAAGGCCGGCGACGATAGGTCCCAGCCGCAGATGGGGGTCCTCCGTGTTTCACGTGGACTAGAAGTCCTTGGTGCCACCCGAGCCCAGCACCTCCGGCTGAACTGTCCTGATTGCCCGTATCAACGCCATGGTGCTTCATCACCCGTGCTAACTTCCAGACAATTCAAGAGCGCATGGATTCCGGATGAAGCCCGCATCACGATCTTGGTCGGAGAGGTTTCACTACCCGTATTAACTGCGGGTTAATTCAAGGGTTCCTTGACCCGCTGGAGGACGGCCACGACTCGAGGTCCCCACCCAGGCGTAACTGGGGTGTAGCAGGAAGGGTTGAGGGAACCTGGTTCCGCACTGTCCGCTGGGACTGTCGAGCGGGTTCTCGGGAGCCGGGCGGCTACAGTTGGTGGCTCCCGCCCACTCACCGTCTCTCGGCCAGGATGACGACGCACCACCGGTACCCAGACGTACTGCCTCACCCTGAAACAGTGGGCGGACTTCCAGGCCCCAGCCTCGCCTCAGAGGCGCTACGCAGCTCCGGCACGGCTGACGGTTCGTGGGACCGAGACGACGGTCTCCGGCCGGTCGAGCGTCTCCCCGGGGTTCGAAGGGCCGGGCTCGGGGCCCCAGCGCGCGGCGGTTCCGACAAGCCTTCCGCACCGTCGCGCGCCCGGTAGCGCGACCCTCACGCCACGTCATGCGCCGGGTGATGCGGCGGCTGTCTAGGTGGCTCGTTTCCGAGTCCCGGACGACGGGAGACGACCGGAGAGATACCGGCCCGGTCACCGGCTCCGAGTGTCCCCGGCGCCGTCGACGAGGCTCGGGTCCTCGGCGTTATGGTCGGTGTTGGGGTCTCGGGGGAGCCACCGGCCCGGACACGCACGTACCACCGGATGGAATCTAGGGGTTCACCGGCTAGGGCTCGGCTCCCGTCCTGTAAGCTCGACTACCTCTTTCCTTTGTAATCACGCAGACCGGTGGGAACGGCCGAGGGACACCGGCTCATGAGGAAGATCACCCGGAGAGCGATGACGACGGTGGCTCGAAGATTGGCATCGCGGGCTCGAGACCGCGATCATCGGTGGGTGGGGACGGATGGTCGTCGTTGTTCGTCGCCTGACGTCGGGTCGCCCCACTTTCCTTTGTAATCGGGAGGACACGGGGGAGAAGGAGGGGTTTTCAGACCGTGCGGTCCGTGCGGTGGTGGTCTGGTTGCGAAGGGGGCCAGCCCGGATCTGAGGTGGGTGACCTGGGAGAGCGTCCCGCTATCCTCGACCCCGTGGAGCGGATCCGGTGCCTGCGTGTGCTCCGCGAGGCTTACCGGAGGCGGGTCAAGCCCGAACTTCAGGAGACCTACGGAGGGTGGCTGGGAGAACCTACGGCCCGTACTTCGTTGCGTGCTTCAAGCGGGCGCGCGGGTACCGCCACCCGCGCCTGACTTGCTTGGGGAAGGACGGCGAGAGTGTAGGCTTCGTGGAGTGGCTCGCCGGGCAGTCCGAGGAGCGTGTGCTTGAGCTGGCGAGGTTGGCCGTGCGGCACCTCCGGGCCGCGCTGGAGTACCTGGCTCGCGAGGTTCTCGGTTGATAACAAGCGTCGTTTCATCGCCCGCACGCTCGCCCTCGCGTTCGACCTCCCGACCTTGGACTCGACCCGGATTAGGCGCCTGCTGAAGCGAGTCCCACGCTTCACGCGGGTCGTGCTCGGGCCCTGGGGAGCCTGGTTCGCCGAGAACGTACTGAGGGGACTGTTGTACCGAAGGTCCCGGGATGGGGGCATTGGGGTCCTCGACGTCCAACTCGAGCTCGAACGTTGGAAGCTCCGGCATGAAGAGTGAACTCGGGCTCGGCAACGATCACCGGTGGCTCCCGAATCTCGGGCTGCCCAGGGAACCGAGGCGGTACCCGCGATCGCGAGCCCTCCACGAGTCAGACACGACGCGCGAGTTAGAACGAGGGACACCAAAACACACCGAGCCGTGGCCGACCGCCCATCTTCGTACAGTCTCCATCCTTCCCCTGGCCGATCGGCGGAAGCGAGCCATCTCATGCCGTAAAACCCCCGGGAGCTCGAGTAGAGCGCGACTTCCGCGCCACGGGCGCGCCACCGGTGGCCGTCCCTCGACTCGTCCTGGTTACAAAAGGAGACACGGACCGCGCCCGGCGGCGACCGAGCCACTCTCACTCAGGGACCGCAGCGCGCCGAGGGTGAGCGTGGTGAGGCTCGCACGGACCGAGGTTAAGAGGCACGGCCCACCGCACGGTCGCGCAGAGGGAACCCAAGCTCAGGCTGGTCGGACCTGTCACCCGGAGCGCCGTGGCGGCCGAGTACTGATCGACCCTCCAACTCGGACCTTGACCCCGATGGCGACCACCGGCGGCCGCGACGACGACTCGGATGACTTCGGCCCGTGTCCTCTCATCCACCCGACCGGTTACGAGGACGGTAGCGATCGGGCGACGCACGGCCCGGACCAAACCTCAGTCGATCCTGCGCGGCGCACCGGCGGTGACCCCCGAGGAGCGCGTCGTAAGGTGACAAGCGAGGCGTGCGATTTCCACCCAGCGTTGTCTCCGAGCGGACGCGGCGGTGCCGAGCACACCTACCTAGTTCCCACCCGGGTGGGAGCGGCGGGGACGTTCGGCCGGACACGGGGCAGCCCGACAAGGACCGCTCGCTCACTCAATTTGAGTCGAAGGCAGCAAAGCTGGGAATGCCGCCGCTGGGCCAAAACCCTGACTTAGTGGGTCCGGGGGATAGCCATCTGCCGCAGCAAGAAGAGCTCCTCGTCCCGACCGCTGGTCCGCTGGAACGAGCCGAAGGTGCGGGTTCGTGATTTCGTTAACCTGCCTTCCGCCCTCGAACCCACGTCCGGCCGAGTTCGGTCATCACGGCTCGAGCGCGCTTCAGCGGAACCGGCAGTGTGGTGTCGAGGACGCGGTTAGTCGCCGCTGAAGTCCGCCCGAAGGCCGCTGGGGTGGTTAGGGTCGGTCGCTAGGTGCCGACTCGGCGGCTCGCCAGCGGTACCGGCAGCAGTGGTAGCACCCAGACCGGCAGCCCCGGCGTTCCCTCGCTCCTCTCCGGGAACAGGAACTCAACGTTCGGGTGCTCACTCATCACCTTTTGAAGCTCCTCCTCGCTCCCGCCCTGCTGGTACATGCTGAACATCCTGTTAATGAACCGCACCAGCGGATCGTCCTCCGGCGGCTCGAAGTCCACGTACAGCGGCTCGGCACCCGAGCCCGTGCGCAGGACGGCGCCAAGCAAAGGCCCCTCCAGCGCTCGGGAGGATTCCCTCATCCTCTCGACCAACGCCGCGCTCGTGACCCTCTCCTCGTCCACGAGGATCCTACCACTCTCCAGGTCGAAGGTCACGGTGATCGCCACCGGCTCACCCTCCCGCTGAGACGGCCACTCACTCCCCGGCCTGAACCCTAGAACCCTCATGACCACCCGGTCCGAGTACACCCAGTACTCCACGTCCGCGAGGAAGAGCTCACCCAAGTCCCCCCTAGCAATCACTTGACCTCCCTTCTTCAAGACCGCGGTGAAACGTGGCGGCCTCCCAGCGAGAACGACCTTAGGCTCCCCCACCTCGCAGGTGTACTCACCGACGAGCGCCATCACCCTGTAGTACGCCACGCCAGGCACCACGACCACCGCCGGGCCATGAACGTCCCTGGTGACTCGAACGACCCTCTGCCCCAGCCGCACCTCTACCTGGACACTACCGGGTTCCACCTTAACCTCCGGAGCCTCCGTCACGAACACGTCCCTGTCAGGCAGGTAGCAGAACCTGCGAGCTGGGTGGTCCGCGATCACGTGCGGGTCGTCCTTCCACTTGGGCAGTACCTGCTCCTGGAAGTACTCCCGCAGGAACTTCAGGTCCTCCGACAGGCTCCCCTGGACCACCGGCTCTCCCGAGGCTGGGGCTAGCGCCAGGATCAGCCCCAGGACGAGGTACGCCGGCATGCCGACGCCCCCCTCCGGAATTT
>JBDOKE010000112.1:0-14711 GCA_039833815.1 Methanobacteriota archaeon
GTCTGTCGTCGGGAGTGACGGGTATGCTGGCGCCCGGCTGGCACCGGTTCGTCCTGCCGCCCGCGGCGCTCGGCGCGATCGCCGCCCCGGTGTGCAAGCCAGTCTCCGCGCTGTTCCTGGCCGCGGCCGGCTTTCTGGCCTTCTTTTTCCGGAACCCCGATCGGGAGCCGCCGAACGATCCCAGGTTGATGGTCTCCGCCGCCGACGGTCGGCTCCTGGGGAGGGTCATGCACGTGGGTCCCGGGGACGAGGAGGTGGAGTCCTACCTGGACGAGCCCGTGATGGTCTCCGTGTTCATGTCCCCGCTGGACGTGCACGTGAACCGGGCGCCGTTCGACGGCGTCGTGCGGGAGGTGAACCGGGTTCAAGGGCGCACCGTGCCCGCGTTCAGGTCCTCCTCGGCGACGGAGAATCACCGGGCGATCCTGCTGTTCGAGGGTCGGGTACCGTTCCTCGTGCGACTGGTGGTGGGGGCGGTCGCGCGCCGGATCGACCTGTACGTGGAGGAGGGGGACCGGGTGCGGCGCGGTCAGCCGATAGGGATGATAAGATTGGGCTCCCGGGTGGACGTGGCCGTCCCCAGGGCCCACGTGGACCGGGTCCTGGTCTCGGTGGGTGACAGGGTTAGGGCGGGTGAGACGCCGATAATCAGGGTAAGAAGAGGGGAGGAGTAGTGGACGATCAAGTCAACAGGTGGAAGATCACCAACCTGCTTAACGCCCCGTCGGTGGTGTCCACGCTCAACGTCGTCTTCGGTTCGGTCTCCGTACTCGCGTCCCTGTCCGGGTGGCCTGGGCTCTCCTCCCGGATGATCCTGCTCTCCTTCATCGCCGACTCGATCGACGGGTTCGTGGCGCGGAAAAAGCGCAAAACGTCCGAGTTCGGCAAGCAGCTGGACTCGCTCGCGGACGTGATCTCGTTCGCCGTGGCCCCGGCCTCGCTGCTCCTGGTCGGGAAGATGGTGCCCGCGCTCGTGGCCTACCCGCTGGCCGTGGGCCTGGTGTGCTGCGGGGCCCTCCGCCTGGCCCGCTTCAACGCGATGTGCGCCGAGGGGTACTCCCCTGACGAGTACTACCTGGGGCTACCGGTGCCCTGGGTGGGCACCGCCACCTCGTGCCTGTACTTCCTGACCGCGGACCTGCCCTCGCGGGTCTGGATGGTGGTCAACCCCGCGGTGCTGACGGGCGCGTCGGTGCTCATGGTGTCCACCGTTCGGTTCCCGAGCTTCAAGCGTCCCCACCCGTTGGTGCTCACCGTAGGCGGCGCCTCGATGCTGGCCCTTCTGTTCAGCCCGTTGATCTGCCCGGACTGGTTAAGGGGGGAGCTGGAGATAGCCTCCTCCGGGGCGATTCTGGGCATCCTCTCGTACTACGCGCTGTCGGGGGTGATAGGGTGCGTGCGGCGGTGGTAGCGTCGACGGCCCTGGAGATCCCTGAGGAGCGCCGGCACGCCATCGTGGGCGCGCTGGTGCTGGGCCTCGTCATCCTGGGATCCGCCGTCGGCGCCTGGTACTTCCTGTACTACCGACCGTACATGGAGCAGCTTCAGAAGCTTCGGCAGCAGAAGCTCGCAGAGCTGAACAAGTACTTCACGGGGCCGCTGGCCACGTCCCCGGTGCGGACGAAGCTGCAGCAGCAGATCCTGTCCGCGGAGACGATAGAGCAGCTGCAGGCCATCGACGTGGTGGGAGCGGCCACGGTGGAGTGGCAGAAGTACCAGATCTCGCAGATCAAGAGGAATCAGAAGAACGGTCGGGTGGAACTGATCACGCCTCAAGGGCCGCAGCTGATGTCGGTCAAGGACGCGATCGCCAAGGTAAAGTCCATGTCCGTGGACGACCTAATGAGGCTGGTGGTCAAGAGGCCGGAGACCGTGCTGATCGCCGTTTGGGCGGACCCCAACAAGACCGGGGCCATCCGGGTCGGGGACAGGGTCACGCTGTCGACCGTGGACTGGGTGATCAAGGCGGCACTGCACAAGCGGGGTGAGGCTAAGGTTCCCAGTGAGCTGCTAAAGGGACCGAATCAAATCAGCGGTGGAATCGTGCGCTACATACTGCTGGTTCGAGGTGGTTTGGTAGGATTTAACACGAAGATTAACCTGGAATCGGCCGCCAAGGCGGCGGAGCTGTACCGGTCCGGCAGCGTCGATATCGCGGCCCGCAAAATGGTCGTACCGGCCGCGGCGCTCGGGCTGGTCGGGAGGGGAGGGGCCGGCGGCGGAGCCGGCGGAGGGACGCTACAACGGGCTCAGGAACCCCTGGTTGGCATCATCGATCTGTCGGATTTCATCAAGGCAATGGCCCTGGCGAAGGCGAGGAAGGGCGGTGGGTACGTCAAGCAGCTCATGTCGCTGGAGCGGCGGGAGGGGATCCGAGCATGGGACAAGCTGATCGTGGTCGTGGAGATCCCCAAGGATGCCGTGACGCCGAAGATCCTCATAGCGGCCGCGATCCGAGGAGGCTTCTGGATCATGCCGGAGCGGTGATCGTCTCGAAATCCCTTAAAAGACGAGGCGACGGAACGTGAGATCGGACCCTCCGGGGGAGTCGACGTTGCGCTGCCTGAGGTTGATCGTGCCGGTACTGGTGGTCGGCGTGGCGCTGGCCGGCTGGGTGGCGGAGGAGTCGGGTCAGGTGAAGCTCGGTCAAATGCCCACCGGGGCCCCCGCCGCCGGGGCCCAGGCGGCCGGTAGCGCCGCCTCCGGGGCCGCGAGGACCGCCGCCGGAGCGGCTCAATCCGTGGGGGAGGGAGGGGCCGGTGGTGGCGACCCGTTCGTGGTCAGCGAGGCAATCATCAAGGTCCAGGCGGTCGGTAAGGGGGCCAGGAAGGTCAGCAAGGTCGAGGAGATACCCAACTCCAGGGTTCGAGAGTGCAAGGTGTCTGGTGATCGGGCGGAGGCCGTCATCGAGGCGCGTGACGTCCCCATCAGCGGGCTGCCGGTGAACGTGAACCCGGGATGGCCGTTCGGCATGAGCGACTGCCGGTACGAGAGGATCGAGGTTACGCTCAAGCTGAGGGCCAACGCGGACAACGCCGATGAGACGGACTTCGCGGGTCTCATCGCGCTGAGCGATGGACGGGTAACGTCGGCCGACCCGCGCCCGGACCGCACGGAGGACGGAACCGCGATCTGGAGGGTGGCCATCCGGAACGGCAAGTTCGTTATCAACGGTCGTGAGGACGGGGAGTTCCCGCGGTTCCGGTACGTGCTGGAGTACGGTCGGGGCGCCGGGGCCGGTGGAGCGGTCGGCGGAACCGGCGGTGCCACCGGTGGCGGTCGGGGTCAGGCCGGCGGTGCCGGGGTCGGTGGCCCGGGAGCCGGGGGCGGTTCCGGTGCCCCCGGGCCGGGCGCGGGTGCCGGCGGTGGTGCCGGGGTCAAGATGGTGAGGGAGGGCCCCGGTGCCGGAATGCCGGTGGGCAAGTACCGGACCGGTGAGTCGCTGTTCTTGATCACGGCGGCCGTCATCGGGGCGTTGGTGGGAGCGTACTTGGTGTACAGGGGCCTCCGGAGGTGAGGCTCCGGTACCTGGTCCCGGGGCTGCTGCTTCTGGCCCCATCCACCGTTTATTTGGGCCAGCTGGCGGCGCGGGAGCTGGCGTATCGGCTGTATCACGGCTCCGTGTCCGTGCCCGGGTGTGAGCTGGTTATCCCGAAGCTGCACCTAAGGGAGCCGATCAACGCGATCTCGCCGGATTACGGGGTGTACTACGATCCGGAGACGCCGGAGCCCGGGGAGCGTGGGATCACGATCCTGTACGGGCATCGGACGCTGTTCGGGTCCCCGTTCAGGCGGTTGAACGAGCTGGAGCGGGGCGATGAGGTGATCGTGTACTGGTTCGGGCGGAGGTACGTGTACCGTGTGTACGAAAAGGAGGTGATGAACCCGGACGCGCGGGTGGACCCGTACGGGGTGGATCGGGACGAGCTCTGGCTGGTTACGTGCGCGCCCCTGTGGTCGTCGAGCGAGCGGCTGGTGGTGAAGTGCGCCCGGGGCTAGGCGGCGTCGCGTAGGATCTTGCGGACGAGGCGCTCGAGGACCTTGTTCCGGTGGGCCTCGGCGAAGGAGATGGAGCCGGCGGTCTCGTGGCCGCCCCCGTCGATGGCGGCCTCCGGGAGCTCCTTCCGCAGCTCCTCGACGATCTCGTTGAGGTTGATGCCCAGGTTCTCGGTGGCGCGGATCACGGCGAAGTCGGGTCCGTACGCGATGGTAACGACCTTAGCGTCCTCGCCCTCCTCCTCTACCTTGAGGTCGTGGATGAGGCCGCAGGTCTTGCCGGGGCCCGGGTACTCGAACTTGCGGGCGTAGCGCTCGACGTCTACCGTAACGACCTTGATGCCGTTGGACTCGTACTCCTTCACGCCGGAGAGGGCGGCCTGGAGCTGCTGCTCGCAGGCACGTTTGTGCTGCTCGTACAGGTTCTCTACGAGCCGGCGGTGCCGGACGTCGTTCTCGGTCGTGCCCAGGACGTCGTTCATGAGGTGTCGGCCGGGTGTGTGTCGGAGCTGGAAGGCCTGGTAGTCCACACTGGCGGCGATCTTCTGCAGCCACTCCCGGTCGTACCCAGACTCCTCCGCGATCTCCAGGTACTGCTCGGCCTCCTTGGACTCGGCGTGATCGCCGACGCAGGCGACGGCGGGTAGGTGACGGATGCGGTCCTCGACGTCCGGGTTGATTAGCCGGGCGATCTCGGTGGCGAGAACGCCGGCCGGGATGTTCTTGCCGTCCCCGTCCGCGGCGTAGGGGTTAACGTGCACGTCCACGTGGTCGTCGATGGGGAACTTCCGCAGCCCGTCCGCGCTCTCGCCGGTGGGCTCGCCGGGGTAGTGGTGGTCGATGACGATCACGTCGACCCCGTAGGCGCGCATCTCCTCGATGGCCGGGACGTCCTCCTCCGTGCAGCCGATGTCCAGGAGGATGAGGAGCGGGACCTGGTGACCGTAGCGGTGGACGTCCTCGAGCGCGTGGTTGAGGTCCCGGGACGCGTCCTCCATCGTGTAGATGGGTGCCTTGTTCGGGAAGCGCTTGTAGAAGTGGTACTCCGCCTCGGGGTCGGGGTTGTTCTCGCGGAGGATGGGCAGGATGGCCTCTTCGAGGGCGATGCCACCGGAGATACCGTCGGCGTCGGCGTGGTGTCGGATCAGGATGGGGCGGCCCTCGAGCACGGCCCGCTTGATCATCCTGGCGGCCTCGCGCATCCGTGGCCAGAGCCGCTCCAGGACCTCGCTTTCGACCATTGGTGTGAGGTCTTCGGGCGGTTCGGCTTCACGCTCTAGGGCCTCGTCGATCGCGCGCTTAATCTTCACCTTCTCCGTGCCGATGAGCTTCTCCATGTCCAGGATCTCGACCTGCAGCTGGCCGTCGTGGGTGGTGACCTCGCCGACCACCCGCACGTAGTCGCCCGCCTCGATGTCCGGGTAGGCGCGGATGCCCGGCCCCTCGAAGGCGGCCATCCAGATGCTGCCGGTCTCGTCGCGGAGGGTGAAGACGGTGGGGCCTGGGGTCTGCTGGACGTGGATGATCTTGCCCTTGAGCAGGACGGTCTCGCCGATCTTGGACTCGTCGATGTCGCGCACGTACGTCCGCTCTAGGTCCTTCTCCACGACCTCCTCCTCGTACTTCTCCGGCCGCGGGTCGATTCCCTCGATCGTGAAGTCGATCTCGCCCTCCTCGGGCCGCACATCGATGGCCTTCACGACGACTTCCTGGTCGATGGAGAAGTCGTGCGGCTCCTTGTCGCCCATGTCGCGCCGGTGCAGGAGGCCCAGCGTGCGATCGTTCAGCTGGATGAACACGCCGTACTTCTCCACGCGGGTGACGCGGCCCTTGTACAGCTCGCCCACCTCGACGTCCTCGTACCCGCAGGCGGGGGAGAGGACCTTGACCTTGGGGCGCTTTTTCCGGCGGATTTCCTTGATCTTCTCCCGGCACTCCTCGCACAGGTCCTCCTCGGCGTTCGGGTCCAGCTCCTTGCCGCACTCTCGGCAGACAACGATGTGGCCGGTGCCCCCGCACCGGTCGCACTCCTCGTAGACTGGGATCACACCCTTACCCTGACACTTGGGGCACGGGACCTCGCGGGAGCCGGCCAGGTCGTACCCCTCGATCGCGTGCTGGGAGGCGCCCTTGAAGTGCTCGCTGATGTCCACGTCCTCCACGTAGCCGGTGCCCTGGCACTCGGGGCACTCGCGCTCCCCGGCCTCAATCTTGCCCTTCCCATCGCACTTCGGACACTTCTTCCTCGGCAAGAACGGTTCCCCTGAGGATCATGAGGAGTAGGCCGTGACGACCTTCTCGACGGCCCGGACCACGTCCTCAAGGTCCTCGCGGGAGAGTCCGGGGTGCACGGGGATCGACAGGACGGTGCGGGCCGCGAGCTCGGAGTTGGGGAGGCTCACGGCGTGGTACCCGAGCTTGAGGTACACGGGCTGCCGGTGGAGGGGTTTGGGGTAGTGGACGGCGCAGTCAACGCCCTCCGCCCGGAGGGCCTCCGCGAACTCGTCCCGGGTGCACTCAAGCGCGTCCGGGTCGAGGCGGATGGTGAACTGGTGGTAAACGTGTTTTGCCCAGGACCGCTCGCGGGGGAGTCGGATCTCGGGCTCTAGGTCGCTTAGCTCCTTGAGGTAGAACCGGGCGTTCTCCCGGCGGCGCCGGTTGAGCTCGTCCAGCCGTTTGAGCTGCTCCAGCCCGATCGCCGCGGCGATGTCGGTCATCCGGTAGTTGTAGCCCAGCTCCACGTGGTCGTACCGCTCGCGCTCCCCGTGGGAGCGGAGCATCGCGGCGGCCTCCGCCAGCCCCTCGTCGTCCGTCGTGATCGCGCCGCCCTCGCCCGTGGTCATGTTTTTCGTCGGGTAGAAGCTGAAGCAGCCCGCGTCGCCCAGGGCGCCGACCCGGTCCCCGCGATACTCGGCCCCGTGCGCCTGGGCCGCGTCCTCAATCACGAGGAGGTCGTGCTCCTCCGCGAGCTCGAGAATGGGCCGCATGTCGGCCGGGTGACCGTACAGGTGCACGGGGATCACGGCGACGCGGCGGGGGGTGAGTCGGCGCTCCCGCTCCAGGCTCCGGAGGAGCTCCTCCAGGGAGGCGGGGTCCAGGCAGTACGTCTCCAGGTCGATGTCGACGAACGCGACCTCGGCCCCGGCGTGCAGGGCGACGTTGGCCGTCGCGATAAACGTAAAAGACGGCACGATCACGAGGTCGCCCGCGCCGATTCCGGCCGCTTCCAGCGCCAGCTGGAGGGCGGTCGTGCCCGAGCTCGTGGCCACGCAGTGCTCGGTGCCCACGTACTCGGCGAAGCGTCGCTCGAACTCCTCCACGCGCGGCCCCTGCGCCAGCTGCCCGGAGCGCAGCACCTCCTCCACGGCCCGAACCTCCTCGTCGCCGATCACCGGCTGCGCGATCGGGATACGCTCCTCCCGCACCGGTTCACCGCCCTCGATGGCCAGCCTGGACAACCCGCGGCCCCCTGGGGGTTGGCCCGATGTCGGAGGTGAAGGTGAAGCGTGGCGTGATCGTGAACTACCGGATGGGCCGGCACACGCAGGACCCCCGGCAGTGCATAATAGAGTTTCAGGGTGTGGATAGCAAGTCCGAGGCGGCTCGGCTGATCGGTAAGGAGGTGGTCTGGAGGCACCCGGAGACGGGCACGGAGATCCGGGGCAAGATCGTGGACACGCACGGGAACAACGGGGCCGTGCGGGCCCGGTTCGAGCGTGGCCTGCCGGGCCAGGCCCTCGGGACCGAGGTGGAGCTGCGCGACTAGGGTGTCACGGGGCCGGCGATGAAGGTCGAGACGGTTCGGGAGGGCCGGACGCTCCTCAAGGTGCCCCGCGTCCGGGGCCAGCCCTCCTCCCGCGACCCCGTGTTCTACAACCCACGCATGCGCCTCAGCCGGGACCTCACGGTGGCCTCGGTCGGTCCCGCCAACCCGCGCCTCGTGTGCGACCCGCTCGCGGGCGTGGGGGCCCGCGGCCTCCGGATCGCGGTGGAGCTCGATCCGGACACGGTCGTGCTCAACGACATCAACGAGCGGGCCGTGGAGCTGATCGAGGAGAACGTACGGTTGAACGGCGTGGAGGACGTCTGTCGGGTCGAGAACCGGGACGCGAACGCGCTGATGTGCGAGGATGAGCTGGCCGGCGCGTTCGACTACGTGGATCTGGACCCGTTCGGCCCGCCCGTCCCGTTCCTCGATACGGCCGTTCGCACCCTGCGAAACCGGGGCCTGATCGGGGTCTCCGCGACGGACGTCTCCGCCCTGGCGGGTCGCTACCCGCGGGCGGCGCGCCGCAAGTACTGGGTTGAGGTGGAGCGGGTCGAGTTCTACCAGGAGGTGGCCATCCGGGCCCTGCTCTCGTACGTGGTGCGGACGTGCGCGAAGTTCGACCTGGCGTTCGAGCCCCTCGTCGCGTTCTTCCAGCGTCATCACGTGCGCGTGGTGGGTCGGGTGCGGCGCGGGGCGAGGCGCGCGGACAGGGCGCTGCGGCGGCTGGGTCACGTGGGGCACTGCCGGGAGTGCGGGTTCACGGACGTTGTTGAGCCGGGCGAGGACGCGTGCCCGGAGTGCGGGGAGGGGCTCACCGTGCTGGGCCCGCTCTGGGTGGAGGACTTCGTCGATCGCGCGTGGGCCCGCCGGGCGGCGGAGGTGGCGGGGCGCCTGGGGCTCGAGCGGGCTCGAGAGCTGCTGGAGCGGTTGGCCGAGGAGGTGGGGCTGCGACCCTGGAGCTACGACGTGCACCGGTGGGCGTCGCGGCTAGGGTTGCCCCGGGTCCCGCGGCTGAAAGATGTATTGGAGGGGCTGCGGGAGAGGGGGCGCCGGGCCCTAAGGCCGCACTACTCCAGGCGGTCCGTGGTCAAGACGGACGCCGATCCGGAGGAGTTTCGGGAGGTGCTGCGCGAGCTGGGGGAGGGAGCATGCTGACGCAGGTTGCCCTGGACGTGACCTCGCTCTCCCGAGCGATCGAGCTGGCGGAGGCGTGCGCCGAGGCCGGCATTCACCTCCTCGAGGCCGGGACCCCGCTTATCAAGTCCTGCGGCGTTCGGGCGGTAAAGGCCCTCGTCGAGCGGTTCCCGGAGCGGCCGGTGGTGGCGGACACGAAGACGATGGACACGGGGGCGCTGGAGGCGGAGCTGGTGGCGTCCCGGGGCGCCGGGCTCGGGTGCGTGCTGGGGGCGGCCCCGGAGGAGACGATCGAGTCGTTCGTGACCCGGGCGCACGAGCTGGGCATGGGGGCGCTGGTGGACACGATCGGCGCGGAGCCGGGCGACGTGCTGAGGAAGTTGGACGGCCTGTCGGACGGGCCGGATTACCTGCTGATTCACGCGGCCGTCGACGAGTCCATCACGGGGGAGCAGCTGCTGGAGCGGGCCGGGGTGAGCGAGTGCCCGTACCGGACGGCCGTGGCCGGGGGGCTCACGCCCGAGAAGGTGGAGGGGTTGGACGGCGTCGACGCGGTCATCGTGGGTGGGTACATCACGTCGTCCGAGGACCCGGGGCGCGCCGCCGAGGAGGTGCTGGAGGCGGCGGGGGCCGAGCCGTACGGATTCCGGCCGAACGAGCGGCAGCGTGAGGCCCTGCTGGGCCTCCGGCGGCGGGCGCGCGTGGGGATCGTGGTGCGGGATCCGGACCGGGTGGCCGAGGTGCTCCGCGCGGCGGTGCGATCGCTCCGATGGGTTCGGCGGGAGGCGGACGTGGGCGCGATCGGGGACGACGATCTGGGGCTCCTGCCGGAGGGCGTGAATGGTGAGGGTCGGGATCTGCTGATCGTCGTGGGCGCCGAGGAGTTCGAGGGTGAGGAGCTGGAGCGGCTGGCTCGCGACGGTCGGCGGGTCGTGCTGGTCTCCGAGGAACACGTGCTGAAGGTCTACGGGGTGGCGGAGGCGGTGTACGAGGTGTAGGGGGAGAGACGGTTGGTCGAGGGGCGCGGTGACCTGTACGAGCGGGTGATGGAGGTCTCTCGCCGACGCGGGTTCCTGCTGCCCTCCTGCCGCATCTACGGCGGGGCCCGTGGCTTCTACGACTACGGCCCGCTGGGCGCGCTGCTCAAGCGGAAGATCGAGGAGAAATGGCGCGAGTATTACGTGTACCGCGAGGGGTTCATGGAGATCGAGGCCCCCACGCTGCTCATCGGTGAGGTGTTCGAGGCCTCGGGCCACGTGGATCACTTCATCGACCCGATGACGTACTGTCGGGAGTGCGGGGAGTTCTTCCGGGCGGACCACCTGGTGGAGGAGGAGCTGGGGATCGACGCGGAGGGTCTTTCGATCGAGGAGCTGGAGCGGCTGATCCGAGAGCACGACCTGCGGTGCCCGGAGTGCGGCGGCGAGCTGGGCGAGGTGACGGAGTTCAACCTGATGTTCCGGACGAACATCGGACCGAAAGAGGGTCGGGATGGGTACCTGCGGCCCGAGACGGCGCAGGCCATCTTCATCCAGTTCAAGGACCTGTACCGGTGGGCCCGGCAGAAGCTGCCGTTTGGCGTCGTGCAGATCGGCCGGGCGTACCGGAACGAGATCAGCCCGCGTCAGGGCGTGATCCGGCTCCGCGAGTTCACGCAGGCTGAGGCGGAGGTGTTCCTGGACCCGGAGGACAAGCGCTACCCGGGTCGGTGGGACTACGAGCGGGAGCGGCTGCTGTTCTACCCGATCGAGGAGCAGCGGAAGGACGACGGCGGCATGCTCGAGATGCGCGTGGAGGAGGCGATTGAGGAGGGTCTCGTCAGCCAGCCCATCGGCTACTTCCTGGGCCTCACGAAGCGGATGCTGGTGGAGATGGGGATCGACGAGGGCGCGATCCGCGCGCGGCAGCACCTGCCGGAGGAGCGGGCGCACTACGCCAGGGACTGTTGGGACGTGGAGGTGCGGCTGGACCGGTTCGGGTGGGTGGAGGTCGTCGGCATCGCGGACCGGACGGACTACGACCTGCGGCGCCACGCGGAGTACAGCGGGGAGGACCTCCGGGCGTTCGAGGAGCTGGACGAGCCGCGGATTGTCTACCGTCCGGAGCCGATCATGGAGAAGCTGGGCCCGAAGTTCAAGTCGGACGCTCCGAAGATCGCGGAGGAGCTGAAGAAAATCGAGGCGGGGTCGAGGGAGGAGCTGGAGGGTGGCCTGACGGTCGAGGTGGACGGCGAGGAGATCGAGGTGCCGCCGGACTGCTACGAGATCGTGGAGGAGAAGGTCACCGGGCGCCGGTTCTACCCGCACGTGGTCGAGCCCTCGTACGGGATCGACCGGATCCTGTACTGCGTGCTCGAGCACAACTTCGACCCGGAGGAGGGAATGTTCCGGTTCCCCGCCTGGCTGGCTCCGGTGGAGGTGGGCGTGTTCCCGCTGCTCAAGCGGGACGACATGGTGAGGTACGCGAGGCGGATCGCGCGGGAGCTGCGCGAGGAGGGGTTCACGGTGGAGTACGACGACTCGGGCTCCATCGGGCGCCGGTACGCCCGCGCCGACGAGATCGGCGTCCCGTACTGCGTGACCGTCGATCACGACACGCTCGAGGAGGACACGGTGACGATCAGGGATCGGGACACGACCGAGCAGGTTCGGGTGCCCGTGGACGAGCTGCCGGAGATCCTCCGCGGGCTCATCGACGGCGAGATCGAGTTCGAGGAGGCCGGCGAGCCCGTTTGAACCACTCCGGCACGCGGACGTCGCCCTCCGGCTCGTCGTAGCCGGGCAGGTACGGCTTCAGATCGATCACCGGAGAGCCCTCGCGGGCGTCGAGCCCCTCCACCCGCACCAGCCCGCGCTCCGAATCCACGTCGAGGAGCCGGCAGAGCGTGAGGAGGACGGGGTTGGGTCGGTCGGGGCTGCGACTGGCGAACACGCCCACGATCGCGGGAGCCCGGCCGTGAAGGGGTCGCACCCGACGCACCGATCGATCGGACTCGTGGCCCCACCAAAGCACCCAGGCGTGGGAGAAGTCCCCGAGCCCTTCCAGGCACCGACGGTACTCCCGGTAGATCGTCAGGGTGGCTCGCTCGCCCCGCGCCTCGGAGACCTCGCCCACCGGGCGCAGCCTCACCCGGATCCCCCCGGGGCGTGATCGTCGGTGGCGCGGTACGCCCACGTGATGGAGTGCCTGGGACGGGTGCCGGTGCGGGTCGTGTGGGAGGATGGCGAGGTTCGGGCCGAGGCCCGCGGGGAGCCGATCATTGAGGAGTGCCCGCTGATGAGGTCCCGGGAGGGGTTCGAGCGACTGACCCCGGAGGCCGCGGAGCGGCACGTTCTGCGTAAGGCCCGTGAGTTGGGGATGTTCACGCCGGAGCGCCGGTTAAGGTCCTGCCGGCGGTACACGCCGTTCGGCGTCTCGGAGACGCTCATGGTGTGCCTCCGATACGGGCTAATCAACGCGGCGGTGGTGGTGTCGGACTGCCTGGGCACCGTGGTGACGGACCGCCCGTCCGTGGTGCAGGGGCTCGGGGGCGAGGTCTCGGGAATCGTGGAGACGGACCCGATCCCGGAGGTGGTGGAGCGGGCGGAGCGGCTCGGGTGCACGGTGCTGGAGCGGATCGATCAGGTCGAGGGGGTGGAGACGGCCCTCGAGAGGTTCGGGCCGCCGGTGGCCGTGACGGTGGTGGATCCCGGGGAGGCCGCGCGGATCCGGGAGGAGTTCGGCCGGGACGTGCTCATTGCGGCCGTGCACACCTCGGGGCTCGATGAGCGGGGCGCGGACCGGCTGGTTCGCGCGTGCGACATCGTCACGGGGTGCCCGTCCGAGGCCGTTAAGGAGGCGTGCGAGCGGACCTACCTGGTGAAGTCGGGGCGCAGCATCCCGGTGTACGGCGTGACCCCGATGGGTGCGGAGGCGTTGCTGCTCAACGCTCGGGAGCTCTCCGGCGAGGAGCCCGTACGCGTTCTGAGGGGTAGGGGGTGAGGTGATGCCGGAGATGGTCCACGTGGGACTGTTCGGTCACATCGACCACGGGAAGACGGCGCTGGCCGCGCAGCTCACGGAGAAGGCCTCGACCGCGGCGCTCGACAAGCACCCGGAGGAGCGGGAGCGGGGGATCACGATCGACCTGGGCTTCTCCTCGTTCCGGCTGGGGGACTACGAGGTCACGCTGGTGGACGCCCCGGGGCACGCGGACCTGATCCGAACGGTCGTGGCGGGGGCGGAGATCATCGACGCGGCCATCCTGGTCGTGGCCGCGGACGAGGGGCCGCAGGTGCAGACGGGCGAGCACCTGGTCGTGCTGGATTACCTCGGCGTGGATCGGGGCGTCGTGGCGCTCAACAAGATCGACTTGGTCGATGAGGACACGGTGGAGCGGCGCATCGAGGAGGTTCGGAGCGTCCTGCGAGGCACCTGCCTGGAGAACGCCCCGATCGTCCCGGTCTCGGCGAAGACGGGGGAGGGGATCGACGAGCTGCGCGAGGCGCTGCTGAAGGTGCTGGAGCCGCCGGAGCGTGACGTGGATGCGCCGTTTCGGATGCCGATCGACCACGCGTTCCACGTGAAGGGTGCGGGCACGGTCGTTACGGGGACGGTCCTGTCCGGGGAGGTGGAGGTGGGGGAGGAGGTGGTCCTGTACCCCTCGGGTAAGGTGGTGGAGGTGAAGTCCATCCAGTGCTTCGGCCGGGACTTAGACGCGGCCCGGGCCGGCGATCGGGTGGGGATGGCGCTGCGCGGGGTGAGGGAGGAGGAGATCGAGCGGGGCCACCAGCTGGCGGAGCCGGACTCCCTGAAGGTGACGCGTGATCTGGACCTGGAGGGCGTGGAGGTGCACCCGCTGTTCCCGCAGTCGCTTGGGGCCCGGACCATGGTGCACGTGCACGTCGGTCTGCGCTCGGTCCCGGGGTACGTGGTCCCGCACGAGGACGGGTTCCTGCGGGAGGAGCTGCGGCCCGGCGAGTCGGGGGACCTGTACGTGCGGCTCAACGAGCCGGTGGCGGTGCGGGAGGGCGACCCGGTCGTGCTCGTGAAGATGGACCTTCCGCCCACGAAGCTGCGCATCGCGGGCTCGGGTCGTGTGTCGGGCACGGAGCGGCGGGAGACGTTCAAGCGCGTGTCCGAGCGGCGGGGTCGGGTCACGAACCCGGATCACATGGGGAAGGGATTGGCGGTGGTGGACGGGCTGGCGTTCAACAAGGAGCACGCGGAGAGGCTGGTGGGCGAGGAGGTGGAGACGGAGAGTGGGGTGAAGGGCCGGATCGTGGACACGCACGGGACGCGCGGCGCCGTCCTGGTCGAGTTCGAGGGAGAGGTAAGGACGGGCGAGCGGGTGCTGCTGCGGCGGGTGCGGGAGGTCAAGCTGGACCTCTAGTCAGCGCTGGAACGTCTCTTCACGCGGGTTCCGCTCCCGAGGGGCTCATCATCCGAAGCACCGTCGGGCGATCGGCAGCGTCTCGTCCGCTTCCCGCCGGGAGGTGATCCCGACCGCGACCGCGTCGGCGTAGCGGGCGGCGTACGGGAGTCCTTCCTCCGGGGGCACGGAGCCCGCGGCCAGGACCTTCTTCGCGATGACCGTCCGATCCGTGTCCTCCAGGAGCTCTTCCACCCGGTTCCGGTCCCCCATGAAGTCGCCCCTCGGGTTCAGCGGTACCATGTACACGTCCACGCCGTCGCGCTCCTCCCAGGAGGGTAGGGTAACGTCGGGTCGGTGAGTGGCGATGCCCACGGGCACCCCGAATCGGTCGCGGAGCCGGTTCAGGTCGCGGAGCACGTCGTCCGGGTCTCGGCCGTCCACCCGGCTGGCGTGCAGGAG
>JBDOKE010000113.1:0-10350 GCA_039833815.1 Methanobacteriota archaeon
AACGCCCGGATCGTGGAGTCCATCACCGCCCTGCTGATCGGGTTGAACCAGCGGTACGGGAAGAAGGGCATCGGCATCCGGTTCACGGGGATCGAGTGACCGGGGTCCGCCCGCGTCCCGATCCTCATCCCTCGGTCCGGGACTTTCTCTTCATCCCGGGGGCCCGATCGTGCGGGGCTTCCTTAAAGTCGTCGAGGACGAGCTGGTGACCGTGCGCCGGGAGCTCTCGCCCGAGTATGAGGTCCCGGCCGTCCTCCAAGGCTTGAACCGGCCCGTCCTCTTCGAGCGCGTCGAGGGATACCGGGCCAGCCTGATCGGAAACCTCTGCGCCCGACGCGAATACCTGGTCCGGGCGCTCGGCGTCGACTCGTGGGACGACGTGCTCCGCCGCCTGGCGAGGGCCATGGACCGGCCCGAGCGGCCCGGGAGGGACCCCTCGCCCGCGTTCACGGAGACCGAGCACGGGCCCGGGTTCCTGGACGAGGAACTTCCCATGTGTCGGTTCTACCGGACGGACGGTGGCCCCTACCTGACCACCTCTCTGATCATCGCGCGCGAACCCGAGGAGGGCACGCCCAACGCCTCGGTTCACCGCATGATGTACCTGGGCGACGGCCGCTTCGCCGTGCGGATCGTGCCCCGGCACCTGTACCGGTACTACGAGCGGTCCGGCCGCGACCTGCCCGTGGCCGTGTGCCTGGGCGTGGACCCGCGGACCATGTTCGCCTGCTGCGCCCGGGTCCCGTACGACGTGGACGAGCTGGCGGTCGCTGCCGCCTTCTGGGACGGGTTCCGGATACACTTGGTGGACCACGATCTACCCGTGCCCGCGGAGAGCGAGGTCGTGCTGGTGGGTCGCCTCGTGGACGAACGGGCCCCGGAGGGGCCCTTCGTCGACGTAACGAGGACCCTGGACGAGCGCCGGCGGGAGCCCGTCCTGGTCGTGGAAAAGGTGTACGCGCGCGAGGACTTCACGCCCACCGTGATCCTCCCCGGCGGCGAGGAGCACCGCATCATGATGGGAGGCCCGGCGGAGGCGACCGTCCTCGCGCACGTCTCCCGGGTCTGCGACGTAAGGAGGGTCCGGCTGACCCCGGGGGGCGGCCGCTGGCTGCACGCGGTCATCTCCATCCGGAAGCGGACGGAGGGCGAGGCGGTGAACGCGGGCCTGGCCGCCCTCGCCGCGCACCCGAGCCTCAAGCACGTGATCGTGGTGGACGAGGACATCGACCCGGACGATCCGGAGCAGGTCGAGTACGCCCTGGCCACTCGCTTCCAGGCCGATCGGGACCTGCACGTGGTGCGCGGGCTGGGCTCGACGCTCGACCCGTCCAGCGAGGACGGCGTGATGGCGAAGGCCGTCCTCGACGCTACGGCCCCGCTGGATGAGAGGGACCGGTTTGAGGTGGTGCGCGTTCCGACCACGGACCGCGTGCGAGAGCTGCTGAGGGAGGTAAGACGGGAGGGGCGATCACCGTAGGTCCACCATGTGATCCAGCTCGGGGCCCGTGGAGATCAGCGTCACCGGCACGCCCACGGCCTCCTCGACCTTCTCCACGAACCGCTTCGCCTCCCCGGGCAGCTCCCCCCACGTCTCCGCCTCCGCCGCGTCCGGGAACCGCCGGTCGATGCACGTGAGCACCACCTGCGTCGCCCCGTTAATCACGCACGCCCGCCTGGCCATCTTGAAGTCGAACTCTCCGATCCGCCTCGGCCGGCCCGTCACCGTTCCGCGCTCCACCTCCAGGATCTCCTCCCCGAACTTCTCCACCACCTCCTCCCGGCTCAGCTCCGTCGGGAACGGTCCCTCACCCACCCGCGTCGCGTACGACTTGAACACCACGTACACCTCGTCCACCCGCGTCGGCCCGATCCCCACGTCCGACGCGAATGCGCTCGCCGTCGTGTCCTTGCTCGTCACGTACGGGTAGTCAATCCCGTGGTACAGCGAGAGCCCGAACCCCTGCGTACCCTCCACCAGCACGTCCTCACCCTCGTTCACGCTCCCGTTCACCAGGCACGGTACGTCCCCGAGGAACTCCTCCAGCTCCTTCACGTCCCGCGCCAGCTTCGCCTTCCGCAGCGCTCGATCCGCGTTCGCCGGACCGCACCCCGTCCCCGTCGTGTCGATCTCGTCCGACAGGTGCCTCGACTGCCGCTCCGCCTCGATGTGCCTCCGCTCGATGATCGCGCACCGCTCGTCCACCGTGAGGCGTTCACCCACCCGAAACCGGGACAGCCGTTCCACTTCATCCAGCAGGACCTCCGGGTTCACCAGCACCCCGGGACCGATCGCCAGCTCCGCGTCCTCGTACGGGAACCCGCACGGCACCTGCCGCAGCCCGTACTCCTCCCCGTTTACCCGCACCGTGTGTCCCGCGTTCGGGCCCACGCCCGCCCTCGCCACCACGCTCGGTTCGTCCTGCACCGCCAGGTACGCGACGACCTTCCCCTTCCCCTCATCGCCCCACTGACCACCAGCCACAATGCTGACGCTACCGCGGCCCCGCAAACCGGAACCCCCACCGACCTCGGGCCGGACGAGCCCTCCGAGCCGGAGACGAGCCTGATCGTGACGGTCACACGGTACTTATTGAATTCGTTCAGCGGTAGCGCGTAGGACGGTCGAATCCCCTCCGGGGCCGCCACCACCGCGCCCACCGCGAACTCCCGGGCGCCCACCCGACACCTCGCGAACTCCAGGCCCAACCCCACCACCGTCCAGTGACTGTCCTTGGGCACGTCCCACAGCCCGGTCACGAAGCCCGGGAACACCAGAGGCAGCACCCAGTACCGGCCCAGCGGCACCAGGAACGCCTCCGACACCCGGACCGTCGCCGACCCGGGCTTCAACCCCGGCAGCGGGTACTCCAGCGCCGCCCGGAACCGCCGGAACGGGTCCCCGATCAGCACGTAAGCCGGGTTTACCAGGTCCCCCGACCCGTACCCGCGCTCCCGGAGCACCGACAGCACGCACGACGCCCACCGCACCGCCTCACCCAGCTCGTATCCGGACGCCGCGAACAGGTAGGACATCAAGGCACCCACCGGGCTCGCGAACCCGACCACCGACGAGAACTTCGGGTACCCGTTCGGGGTCACGAACGCCCCAGCCTGCCCCACCACGCCCGGGTTCACCGCCAGGAACAGCGCGCACCGGCCCTGCGAGTCCAGCGCCGTCAGCCACGAGGACGGGGTCGGGGCCGCCTGCCCTCCCGGCTGAGTGGGCTGAGCCGGCTGCCGAGGCTGACCACCCGGAGCCTGCCCCTGCTGGCCCTGCTGAGCCTGCTGGGCCTGGGAGGGCGCTCCCTGACCCGAGGACCGAGCGCCCGACGCCCAGCTCGCGTCCACCACCGCGCACGGGTGAGCGCACAGCCCCGCGTTCACCGCCGCCACGTCGGTCACCCGCAGCACCGAGGCCTGAAGGCACCGCCTCAACCGCGCCTCGTACCTCACCCAACGACTCACGGGGTCGCAGAGCAGCACCGGCTGAGCCTCCTCATCCGCCAGCCCGGATAGGACCATCCGGCACGCCGCCAGGAACCCCGGCACGTCCCGGAACGGGAACACCGCCACAACGGGCCCCTCGCCGGCCGAGCCCACCAGCCCGGAGAACTCCTCACCGAACGCGACCAGGTACCGCACGTCCCCCGTATCCACACGTACCCCGTACGCCGTCCGCAACCGCTCCCTGACCGCACCCACCACGCTCCCCGCGTCCCCGCCGGACGAACCCACGAGCCCCAGCACCGCGGGACGCAGGCACGCGAACAGGACCGCCGCGAGCGCCATCGGGTTAGGATTGCCCGGGCCCGGGGGACTCGCCGCGGCAACCGCCTGCACCCTTAGGCTTACCCCCTGAAACCTCCGCAGGTACTCGTCCAGCGTCAACACCGGCACGCCCGGCACGCTCCTCAGGTACACCGATGGATCTCCCCACACGATCGCACCGCGCTGCTTGGACACCACCGGGGCCAGCTCCAGGGCCGGAGTCACGTTGGCCGAGTCCAGGCAGAGCAGGAAATCCACCGGCACGCCGATCGCCCTCGCCGCGTTCACCACCCGGGCGCAGGCCTCCTCCACGTCGTCCGGCAACCGCTCCCACTCCGGTCGCACCGCCGAGACCCCGTACGTGAGCACCCGGGACGGCTCCCTCATCAGCCGCAGCTCCAGCGGTCCCATCGGCCCGTGCGCCGGGACCGGCACGACCGACGGCCCACCCGGACGCGCCAGCGACGCGGCCGTGACGAACACCTTCACCCAGTCATCCTCCAGCGAGAACGTGCCCGGCACGTTGACCAGCACGTACACCCGCTCCGCGCTCACCGGCGCCGCCGCGACCACCAGCGCCAGCAGCACCACGCCAGCGCGCATACCCACCACCAGACCCCCGTCGAGGACCTACGGGCTCGGGAGTGCCACCACTCCAACACCGTGTAAACGTCGCACACCTGGGCCTGCAGACACGGCCCGGAGACTCTGGGCGGGTCGCCACGACCGATCAGCACCCGGAAGTGCTCGTCCAGACCGTCGAACTCAACCGCCAGCGGCTCGGTCCTCGTCTCGCCACCGGACAGCGCCAGGCCGAAGAAGACCACGCTCCGGAAGTTCGTCTCGCTCCCGGTGGTGGACTCAATGACCCGACGCACGTCCCTTAGGTAGTGCCCCTTGATCAGCTCCATCGCCAGGTTCAACCCCGGGCCCACGGCCCGCACGTCCCTGAGCAGACGACGGAACAGAACATCCCGCTCCGCTCGGTCCAGGAGGCGGGTTAGGAAGGCCTTCCAGGCCTCAATGATCCTCGTTCCGGCCGGCTCGCACTCGGCGATGACCAGGTAAGGTCCACACAGCGCTATCACCTCCTCGTACGCCCCGTGGACGAACTCGGAGAGTCGGGTGGCGAGCGCTCCCAGCCGCATGAGCGCCAGCGTTGAGGTGTTGAGATCAACCGCGATGAGGTCCCACGGGTAGGCCGCGAGGAAGGGGAGCGAGAACAGGTACACTGGGGCCCCCACCTGCGCGGAGTTGCCCCTTCCGTCGACCACCGTCGCGTAGGAGAGCAGCGTGGTCGGTGGGGCGGTGGCGCCCTGACCCAGGCCGGGACCGGTTTGGAGGAGCCTCGGGATGACCTGGGTGAACTCCGTGGTGAAGTCCCAGTACCGGGCGTTCTGCGGCTTTGGTCCCCAGATGAAGAGGAACCCCTCCCACCGGACTCCCTCGGCCTGCACGTCCCTCGTCATCCAGACGATGGGAATCCCGTAAACCGCGGCCAGGTACACGGCGGCCGGCCACGGGTAAAAGTGCTGGACGGCCTCACCCCAACCCTGGGCCCCCAGACCCCGCCGACCCGCGG
Organism: Methanobacteriota archaeon; assembly: GCA_039833815.1. Classification (GTDB taxonomy): domain Archaea; phylum JAADCQ01; class Methanopyri; order Methanopyrales; family Methanopyraceae; genus Methanopyrus. The sequence goes on from JBDOKE010000113.1 coordinate 5,354, forward strand.
TACCTGGCGGGCTGAGGACGGCCGCGAACGAGCCCCTCAAGATGTCGGGCAGGGCCCGCACGTACCGGACGGCCTTCCCCTTCAGCGTCGGCTCCGCCTTCGACAGCCACCTCAGGTACCGCTCGAGGTACTCCCGGAACGCGTCGCTCCGGTACACGACCACGATCTCGTCCACGGTGATCCCCTCGCCGCCGACCAGGAGCTGATCGAAGTTATCCAGGAACTGCGGAGGCGGGCACTGCTCCGGGTCCAAATCCGTCACGTCGATCACGGCCGCGTTGGGGAGGATAGGGGCCATCACGGTCACGTACTCGACCCCGATCTCGCTTCCCCCGGGGCCCGTCAACTTGACCCGAGCCGACGACGTTCCCACCGCGACGATCACCACGCCAACCGTGACCGGGTCCAGCCCGGTCTTCCTGCAGTACTCCTCCAACAGCTGCCACTTCAGGGCCAGGGCGGACGATAGGGCGAGCGGGTCGAACTCCGCGATCACCGTGATGAGGTGCGTGTAGCCCAGCTTCGCGGCGAAATCGACGACGCTCGGCATCTCGCTGGGGTCGGTCAGCGGGAGCCGCATAACCAGGATGCCGGGCGCCCGTCGCTGGATGGCCTTGAGCACGCTGTGCCTCAGGTACGGGCTGGCCGCGGCCGGGATCACGTAGAGGCGCCCGCGCGCGTCCAGGTACGAGAGCAGGGAGAAGTACGGCAGCCAGTACAGCGGCTTCGGGTACGCGCTGTCCACATCGACCAGCCGATACTCGGTCCCGCTGGAATCCGAGCGGGGCTTGATCCATTCCTCTGCCTCGGAGGGTGGCTGCACGATCGTCGCGCTCGGGGCGGCCTGAGCCTGACCACCCTGTTGGCCCTGCTGCCCTTGCTGTCCGGTCTGCTGCCCGCCCTGCTGCTGGGACTGCTGCTGGGCCTGCGGGGCCTGGGGACCGCCCAGGGCCCCGGTGGGCCGCAGCGTGGTCTTCGAGCCGGGGCCGATGTACGGGGGCTTAACCCCGACGTCTTGGTCGTCGATCTTCGGAGCGTCCAGGTACACGAAACAGTTGGTGTCCAGGAGGATCGGAGGGAGCGCGCTCGCCGGCGCCGCAACGGTTAACGATATGATCATGAGCAGGAGCGGGACCGTCACCAGCCGTCACCCCGGGGCGGTCGGCGATGCTGGTGGAGGCGGTAAAGAGGGTGTCGTCGGGTCGGGAGGATCCGGGCGAGCGGGCGCGTAAGTACCTGGAGGAGATCGAGGAGCGGGACCGGGAGCTCAACGCGGTGACGTACGTGAACGAGGGCGCCCCCGAGGAGGCGTCGGACGAGGGCAGACTGGCGGGCGCGGCGATCCTGGTGAAGGCGAACATCAACGTGGAGGGAATGCCCTGTGACTGCGCCTCACGCACACTAAAAGGGTATCGGGCTCCGTACGACGCGATCGCGGTCAAGCGGCTCCGGCGTGAGGGCGCGGTGATCCTGGGCCTGACGAACATGGACGAGTTCGCGGCGGGCTCCTCGGGCGAGACCTCGTGCCATGGGCCCACGGACAACCCCCGGTGCCCGGGTCGGATCCCGGGCGGCTCGAGCTCCGGGAGCGCGGCGGCGGTCGCGGCAGGACTCTGCGACGCGGCCCTGGGCACGGACACGGGTGGCTCGATCCGGAATCCCGCCTCGCACTGCGGGGTCGTCGGGTTCAAGCCCACCTACGGACTTGTGCCCCGGCAGGGGCTGATCGACCTGGCGATGAGCTTCGACCAGATCGGCCCCCTGACCCGGACGGTGCGCGACGCGGCCCTCGTGCTGGAGGTGATCGCCGGCCCGTCACCGGAGGCGGAGGGTACGGTGCGGCGCGCGGAGGTCCCGCGCTACTCGGAGCTGCTCGATCCCGACGAGGTGAAGCACCTGCGCGTGGGGTTGGTGGAGGAGTTCCTGGAGGTGTCTGAGCCGGAGATCGCCGAGGTGGCGCGGGAGGCGGCCCGGGCGCTGGAGTCGGCGGGTGCCGAGGTGGAGGTCGTGAGCATGGGGCGCAAGCTGGTCGATCTGGCCCTGCCGACGTACTACATCATCAACTACGTCGAGTTCTTCTCCGCGACGCGTCGCTTCGACGGCCGTCGGTACGGCCGGCGGATCGAGCACGTGTGCGGGAAGGAGGTGCTGCGTCGAATCGTCGCCGGAGCGGCGATCAGCCGGCAGGAGGCGCGTGGCAAGTACTACGAGCGGGCCCTACGCGCCCGGTCCTGGATCCGGTCAAAGCTGCTGGAGGTGCTCGAGGAGTACGACGTGCTGATCGGCCCGACGGTGCCCAAACCGCCGCACCGGCTGGGCGAGGAGCTCTCCGTCCGGGAGATGTACGAGTACGACGTGCTCACGGTCATCCCGAACCTGGCCGGGTGCCCGGCGGGTACCGTACCGTTCGACACCATCCGCGTCGACGGCGACGAGGTACCGTGCGGGGTGCAGGTGATCGGCCGGCCCTGGGAGGATCTCACCGTCCTGAACGCCATGGCGGCGCTGGAGAACGCCGCCCGGTTCGAGCCATGAGGGCGATGACGACCGGTAGATAGGGTGAGTGGATGATCGGGACCGCCGTTGCCGAGCCGGCCTCGGGGCAACGCTCGCGCTAACTGGGGCCGGCCCGCGTCGCTGCGCGCCCGGCCTGGAGAGTGGGAGGATGATGGCGTCACCGACCCCTGCCGAGTAAGCGACCGATCAGCGCGTACAGCGACGGGAAGCCCACGAGTACCAGCGTCAGCGTCGAGAGCACCCCAACTCCCTGGTAGAGTCCCATGTTCCGAATGATCCCGGTGTGAGAGAGCAGCAGCGATAGGAAGCCGATCGCCGAGGTCAGACCGCTGAACAGCACGCCCGGTCCCGCCCGCTCCATCGTGCGGATCCACGCCGTCCTGACGTCGTGCTCCCGTCGCTCCTCACGGTAGCGCGAGGCCAGGAACACGCAGTAATCCATCCCGATACCCAGCAGGATGCACGTCGTCGTCTGCATGGCCAGGAACGACGGCACGACCCGCAGCACCCCTCCCAAGAGCCCGATGGCCCACAGGATGCCAGAGCCTATGGCGACGAGCCCGAAGACCGGAGGTATCGGGCTCCGGAGCGCCACCGTCGGCACCGTTAGCACGCCGATCGCCGACGCGACGGTGGACCTTCGCATATCCCGGTTGACCTGCTCGTGCATCTCCGCGAAGGCCACCGGAAGGCCCGTAACCCCCACCTTCACCCCAGCCGGCGGGTGCTCGCGTCGAACCATCCGCAGGATCTTCCGACCCTGGGTCTTCGGGTCCCCGGGCTTCAGCTGCACCTGGATCACGGCGACCCTACCGTCACCGGACACGAGCCCCCTCTCCATGCTCCTGACCTTGGGCTCCAGCGCCGACCGGATCGGTGTAGGCAGGCGCCTCACCGCCTCCTCCATCTCGAGCACGTCCGGGGCCCCGAACACGCGCGCGGCCACACCGGTGCGCTTCGCGTCTCGCTCCAGCTTCTCCATGAATCGGACTACTTTGGGGTCGTGCACGTTCCGCGCCTCCACAACGATCGCGGCAAAGTGATGGCTCACCCCCATGTGCTTCTCCAGCACGTCTCGCGCCTTCAGGGACGGTAGATCGTGCCCCAGGAACTTCTCGATGTTCACCTCTGGCTTCACCCCGACCGCCTGGTACCCGAGCAGGCCCGTAACGGCGATCAGCGCGAGGATTGACGGTAGTGGGAGCCTCACCGGAGTCGAGAGCACCCGCCAGCGCTCCTTGCCTCCCCTTGCGCTCCTCCGGACGATCGGTATGGAGTCGAGGAGGCTTGGGAGAACGAGCAGCGTGAGCGCGACGGCCGTGAGAATGCCCACGACGATGCCCACGCCGATCTCCGAGACCATCTTGAACTCCGAAAGGGCCAGGGCGGCGAAGCCCGCGGACGCCGTCAGGCCCGTGATCAGCACGGCCCGGCCCGCGCGTCGGACCGCCGTCAGAATGGCCTCGCTTTTGGCGCGACCCTTGATGTCGTACTCCTCCTGGAATCGAGTCAGCGTGAAGATCACGTAGTCTATTCCGACGCCGAGCATTAGAACCACGGTCAGGAGTACCGTCGCGTAGAACGGGGAGAACCCCAGCCAGTACATGAACCCTAGTACCCACGCCACGGCGGACAGGATGATCGTGAGTCCTAAGGCCGGGGCCCACCACCGTCGGAAGTCCAGGTACAGGACCGCGGCGACGGCGGCGGACACGAGGATGGTCACCGTTGCCAGATCTCGGAGGAAGCATCGATAGAAGTCGTAGTTGATGGCCGGAGAACCCGTGACGTCGGCGAACTTGACCGACCTTGGTCTGTCCCGGTTCAACAGTCGCCGGACGGCCGGTACGACCTTACGATAATCCGCGTTCGACTTCAGACCCACCCGGACGATCGCCACCTTACGGTCCCGGCTGACGAACATTTCCCTCGACCGCTCCGCCTCCAACGTCAGGCGTTGGAGACCCGGCGCGGCGACGGTGGTCGGGAGGTTCACCTGGCCCTGGCTAAGGACGTCCGGAGCCCCCTGAACGTCCTCAACGTAGGGCTTGGAACGCAGCTCGCTCTCGACTCGGCGCATGTAATCGAGGACCGGCTTTCGGGTGACGTCGTTCGCCTCTACGACAATCAGCAGGGTCTTCGTCGACGTGCTCAGCTTGCGCTCCACGACGTGTTGCCACCTCACGGACTCAAACCGGTCCGGCAAGTATTTCGTCTGATCCACCTCCACCCTCAGGTGGAACGCTCCGTACGCCATGACCGCCGTCAAGACCCAGAAGAGCAGCAGCGCCATCGTCCTGAGCCTCAACGCTGGCGCCCCTCGGACCGGGCGGTCGGCCCTGGCTTTCACCAATTCACCCGCCACTCCCGGATGATCCGAGGTTAGTTACGGATCCCGTGACGATTCGCCTGGAGTCACCCCGGGTCCCGGCGCTCCAGAGCGTCCAAGACCGGTTCAGTTGGGGGATGAGGGTTGTCCC
>JBDOKE010000114.1:0-2780 GCA_039833815.1 Methanobacteriota archaeon
CTCGCACCTGGCCAGCGACTCCGGCAGGTAGTTGACCAGGACGGCCCAGCCCCGCCGCTTCGCGACCAGCGCCTCGGACGGGTCAGCCACGTAGTACGGGTACACCTGCGGGACGTCCTGGATGCAGACCTGGGGGAAGTCCCACCAGGACATGAAGAGGGGCTTGTACGGGAGCCACTCGTACGTGCCGTGCTTGCCCGTGTTCACGATCACGTCCGCGCGGAAGACGCGGGTGTAGTACAGGTAGCACGCGAGGTAGTAATGGCTCATCGGCAGCACGGTCGAGTGATACGCGACGCTGACGTCGGTGTAGTACCCGCGGGCGGGCTGCGGCCCGATGAAAACGTTGCCGAAGATCACGCCGCGGATCACGAAGTACCTCCTCCCGTCAACCTCCACGAGGTAGCGCGAGCGCTCGGGCGGGCCCCACCCCGTGAACCACCCGTACAGCGCCTCCACCCGCGACCACTTCCGGTACAGCTCCTCGCACCGACGCAGCGCTTCGGGCACGAGCCCCGGCTCCGTCAGCGCGCGCCTGACCGCGTCAATCAGCTCGCTCAGGTCCCGCAGTAGCTCCGCCTTCTTCGCGGGTGGTAACCTGACGTACTGGAGGTGACCGGCCACGTAGGAGCGCAGGGAGTCGAGCCCGTACTCGATGATCTGCAGGTGCCGCACGTCCGTCACGGGACCGTACCGCTGGATGAATCGAAGCACGGCCTCCACGTAGCCGAAGATCCCCTTCTCCATGCACAGGCGCGCCTCCAGCGGCAGTCGCCGGTAGTACCTCAGGTACTCCTCCAGCGGCATCAGGTACGCGTACGGCACCTCCACGCGCCTCCGCACGAACCTCCCGCTCCGGTACGCCAGCACCTCAAGGTAGAGCCGGTTCCGGGAGCACTGCAGCCTGCGCAGAACGTACGCGCCGACGTTCGAGCCGGCGTCGACGAGGAGCCTCGCGAGCGCGTCGGCCAGCGGGCGGATCAGCCGGTACGCCCGCAGGTACAGCTCGAGGGCCCGCTTCCACTCGCCCCTCCCGGCAAGCCGCTCGGCCTCCACCTCCAACCGGTTGATCTCCAACAGCGTTTCCCTGACGGTGCGGCGCACGTCCTCCCACGTCCCACCCCGCAGGGCCTCGTACAGGGCGGTGCTGGAGGGTACCTCGTCCGCGAACCGCCGGAGGTACTCGACGAACTCCCGCGGGATCTCGACCCGGTACCCGCGCGCCAGCAGCCAGGCGAGGAAGTTGACGATCGAGGCCGGAACGTCGAGACCGATGGCCGTCCCCACGCCCTCCTTGCCCGGGTGATGGGCCCAGTACAGGATGACCACCCGCTTCTCCGCGTTCGGCTTCCGCGAGAGGTCAACCCACCTGACGACCCGACTGGCCAGCAGATCGAGCATCCGCGAGACCGGCACCTCCACCGGGTGCCACCGCCCCAGCAGCGCTTCCGGACCGTCCCCACGCCACTCCGCGACCGTGACCGGGATCCCCTCGATCATGCCGACGTTCTCCGGGATGACCACGTGGTACAGGGCGAGGAAGTCCATCGACCAGGGCTGCTGCCAGTACGCGTTCCACTCGGACATCGTCCAGCACGTCCAGCTGCGGCTCAGCCGGATGGCCTTGATGACGGGAACTCCGAGCTCCTCCAGCGCGCGAACCAGCCGGCAGTCGGGCGAGCGCATCCGGTACATCCAGGTCGCGTAGACGATCGCGCGCACTCGGTACTCCCGGACCACGTCCCTCAGCGCCCGGAACACCTCGTCCGGGTACGCCTCCAGCAGGTCGTAGTGGAACCCCAGCACGATCGCGTTGACCCCACGGGCCAGCAGCCTCCTGGCCAGCCCGCGCAGCCATCCGTTCCACCCGCACTCCAGCGCCGTCGAGTCCACGATGACGAGTGTCGCCGGCTCACCGTCGCGCCACCAGCCCGCCCGACGCAGGCCCCTAACCTCCTCCGAGACGACCTCCCGGACGAGCCCCGGCAGGCGCTCACGGACCAGGTTGACCAGCCAGGCGGGGTACCCGACGCGGCTGAGTGGAAGCCGCACCGGCGAGGTCCCGTACCTCCGCACCGCCTCGAGCACCGTCCGCGGGTCCGGATCCCGGGGCCGAACCACCCGGTCGTGCGCGAGATCGTACCCTTCCACCCACCCGTCCAGCGGGTGGAACGGGCCCGGCCGACCCTCGGTGAAGTACCGGAGAAACGACGCGTAGTTGCGCAGCGAGCCGCACTGGACGTACATAGCCAGCGGGACCTCCACCGGCCCCCACCTGACGAGCACCCGGGTCAGGTCGACCGTCGGGTAGGGCAGCGGGAGCTGGCTGCCCAGCTCGTAGACCCGCTTGCCGCGCGCGTCAGCCAGCGCCGAGGCCAGCGCGGCGTTGTGCAGGGCGTAGACCAGCACGATCGTGTCGGCCTCGCGGACGGCCTTGCGCACGTCCTCGGGCGCCAGGAGCCCCCTGTCCAGCAGCTCCTGCTCGACGACCCGAACCTGCGGCCCGCCCACGTCGGCGAAGGGGAGTGCGTAGCACCAGAACCCGGTGATTACAAGCACCCTGGCGCCCGAGACCGGGGCAAGGACGACCGGAAACGTCAGCAGCATCGAAACGATGACGCGCCGAGGGGGGCGGAAAGAAAGGCTGAGGCGGGAGAGGCGCCGCCGGAGGAGTGCCGGGATCAGCGCCGCCACCGGGTACACCGGGAGCGACCGGCGGCCGCGGCTCGGCTTCGTCGGCTTGGACGGCCCGCTCGGCCGCCGCTCCAGCACCTGCACCC
>JBDOKE010000115.1:0-10030 GCA_039833815.1 Methanobacteriota archaeon
TCGCGGTTGGTGCGGATGAGTTCGTCGCGTTCGGCGAGTTCGAGGTAGGGTTCGTGGAGGTCGTCGCCGGGGACGGCGAAGGCGGGTTTGAGGTGGTGGGCGAGGCGCATCAGTCCTCCTCCCGGGCGAGTTCTAGGTACTCTTGGATCATGTGGGGGAAGGAGGTGGCGGGCATGTAGCGGAGGCCGAGTTCGCGGGCCCAGCGTTCGATGCCTTCGTCCTGGGCGACGACGGCGGCGTCGAGCTCCTTGGCGAGGAGGAGGACGTCGAGGTCGGGGGCGCTGTCGAGGGTGCCGTGGCGGACGGTGCGGCGGTACTTGCGGCGGAAGCGGCGGACGGTCTCGCCGATGACCTCGCGGATGATCTTCTCCTTGGGGACGTCGGCCTCCTCGCGGAGCATGATCTCGTAGGTTTCGAGGGCGGCCTCCCAGATGGCCTTTTCGGCGCGTTTGCGGCCGCGGTCGAGGCGTTCGCGCATGTCCTTGACGTAGGCCATGAAGAGGCGGGCGGGGACGTGGACCTCGTAGCGGTTGGGGGTCTTCTTGACGATCCAGGTGTCGATGCGGGTGGTGAGATCGGGGCAGCCGTGGCGGTTGAGGAAGCCTTTGAGCTCGCGGTAGACGGTGGGGTAGGGAACGTAGCAGCTGACGTGAAGCTCCAGGCGGGCGTGGGCGATGAGGTCGAGGAGTCGGGAGGCGGCGCGGCAGAGGTCACCGTCGCCGAGGTGGTCGACGACGTCCTGGTGGGTGAAGGCGGTGGTGTCGAGGACGAAGCGCTGCTTGTACACGGGGTTACCCCCGGTGGGCGTGGAGTCGGAGGCCGTGGGGGGTGAGGGTGGCGCGGAAGGTGACGGTGGTGTTCCCGAGGGCGGCGGTGGCCTCCTTGCCGTCTTGGATGGGTCGGACGCCGAGGAAGCGGTACTCGGGATGGGTCCAGGGCTCGGTCTCCTCGCCGGTGAAGGCGTGGAGGAGGCGGGCGACGGCGTTGACGGGGTTGGGGCGGCCGGCGGGGTCGGGTGGGATGACGTCGACGTAGAGGTACTCGCGGGCGGTGTAGAGGGCGAGGCCGGTGAGCTCGGCCCCGTGGACGCGCTCGGTCGCGGTTTGGAGCTCGAGGACGTCCACGTCGCAGGCCTCGAGGGCGCGGTGGATGGCGCGCTCGAGGTCGCGCTTGGTGCCGGTGAGCTCGAAGTCGAGGAGGCCGTGGGGGTCCTTGCGGACGAGGTGGCGGCGCTCGGGCCGCTCGCCGGTGATTCGCTCGGCCTCGCGGGCGCCGTGGGGGGTGAGGGTGTACGCGCAGGAGGCGGTCCAGGGGTGGAAGGTGATCGTGAGGATGGGGCGGCCGTCCAGGAGCACGCGCTCGGCGCGGACGGGGCCGCGGATGCGCTCGATCGTGACCTCGCGGTCCCGGATCCCGAGGTCGGAGCCGGTGAGCTCCCGCAGGACCTCCTCCAGCTCTCGGAGCTCCCCCTCGGTGAGCCTGCGGGTCGCGGTCAGGGTGGTTCACCCCGGCCCGGCGGGGCCGGGGTGGGTAAGTAATCACGCCCGAGGTTGCATCTGAAGGGCGCCGGTGGGGCAGGCTCGGGCGCAGCTGCCGCAGGCGCGGCAGCGGTCCTCGTCGACCTCGAGGTACGCCTCGGCGACGAGCAGGGAGCCGGTGGGGCAGGCGTCCATGCACTCGCCGCACCCGGTGCACCGGTCGGTGTCGAGGGTGAAGCGGGCGCTCGGGGTCTCGACCTCGAGGGTCTCGCCCATCGGGAGCCCCGCCCGGGGTTCGGCGCGCCTAACCTTATATGCTCCGCCGGCGCGGGTGGGTGGGGGTTCCGGGCGTGCGCGTGCGGGACGTGATGGTCAGGGACGTGATCGCGGTGGGGCCGGACGAGCCGCTGGAGCGGGTGCTGCGGGCGCTCTCGGAGGAGTCGATTCACGGGGTGCCGGTGGTGGAGGACGGGAGGTTGGTCGGGATCGTGACGTCGGTGGACGTGGCCTGGGCGCTGGCGAGCGGGGAGTGGCGGGAGCTGCGGGCGGGTGAGGTGGCGCGTCGGGCGGTGGAAGCGGGGCCGGACGAGCCGCTGGAGGTGGTGCTGGACCGGATGGCGGCGGCGGGTCAGGATCGGGCGGTGGTCGTGGAGGAGGGACGCGTGGTGGGCGTGGTGACGGTGCTGGACGCGATCCGGGCGCTGCTGGGGGAGGGGTAGTTGGAGCGGCTGTTCGAGCCGCGGGCGGTCGCGGTCGTGGGGGCGTCCCGGGACCCGCGGAAGGTGGGGCACAGCGTGCTGCGGAACCTGCTCGCGGGGTTCGAGGGGGACGTGTACCCGGTCAACCCGCACGCGGACGAGATCCTGGGCGTGCGGTGCTACCCGTCGCTCTCGGAGGTCCCGGGGCCGGTGGACCTGGCCGTGATCGTCGTGCCCGCGCCGATCGTACCGGAGGTCGTGCGCGAGGCGGGGGAGGCGGGCGTCGGGTACTGCGTGGTCATCTCGGCGGGCTTCTCGGAGGCGGGGAACGAGGAGCTGGAGCGGGAGCTGGTGCGGGCGGCGCGGGAGGCGGGCGTGCGGATCGTGGGTCCGAACTGCCTGGGGGTCATCAACGCGCGGTCCGGGCTGAACGCCTCGTTCGCGGCGGAGATGCCGCCGGCGGGAAGCATCGCGTTCGTGTCGCAGAGCGGGGCGCTGGCGACGTCGGTCATCGACTGGTTCTCCTCGGGGGACGTGGGCGCGATCGGGGTGGGGTTCAGCAAGTTCGTGAGCCTGGGCAACGCGGCGGACCTGGACTTCCCGGACTTCCTGGAGTACCTGGCCGGGGACGAGGAAACGGACGTGGTGGTCCTCTACCTGGAGGGGGTGAAGGACGGGGACGCGTTCGCGGAGGCGCTGTCCGCGTGCGCGGGGCGGAAGCCGGTGATCGTGCTGAAGGGGGGTCGGACGGAGGCGGGCGCGGAGGCGGTGAGCACGCACACGGGCTCGCTGGCGGGCTCGGGCGAGGTGTACCGGGGGGTGATCGAGCAGTGCGGCGGGGTCTTCGTGGAGGGGTTCGAGGAGGCGTTCGACACGGCGAAGCTCCTGGCGAAGGCGGGTCCGCCGCGCTCGGACCGGGTGCTCGTGGTGACGAACGCGGGGGGTGGGGGGATCCTCGCGGCGGACGCGCTGCACGAGGCGGGGTTCCGGCTGCCCGAGCCGGAGGGTGACCCGTCCGTCCTGCCGGAGGAGGCGGCGACGGGGAACCCGGTGGACGTGCTGGGGGACGCGGACGCGGAGCGGTACCGGGTCGCGCTGGAGGAGTTCGCGGACCCGGACCGGTACGGGGCGGTGATCGTCATCCTGACCCCGCAGAGCGTGACCGAGCCGGTGCGGACGGCGCGGGTGGTGGCGGAGTTCGCGGAGGAGTTCCCCGGGCCCGTGCTGGGGGTATGGATGGGGCGGCACTCGGTGGCGGTGGGCGTGCGGACGCTGGAGGAGTCGGGCGTGCCGACGTTCCCCTCGCCGGAGCGGGCGGTGCGGGCGCTGCGGAACGCGGCCCTATGGGCGAAGATTATATAAGGGGGCCCCGTTAGGCCGGCCTAACCAACGTCGGGGAGCCGGGAGCTTGCCGAAGTCGCTGGCGGAGGTGGAGGAGGGCCGCACGGTCCGGGTCGTGGACGTGGTGGCGGGTCGCGGCGCGGCCGCCATGCTGTACAACCTCGGGCTGCGGCCGGGCGCGCGAGTGGAGGTGATCCGCTCCGGACCGGGCCCGGTCGTGGTCCGCACCGAGGGGGGCACGTTCTCGATCGGCCGCGGTCTCGCGCTCAAGGTGCTGGTGGAGGAAGAATAGGAGTGGTGAGGTAGGGGGACCGGAATGCAGGTCGTGGCGCTCGTGGGCCCGCCGAACGTGGGTAAGACGACGATCATGTCCCGGCTCTGCCGCACCTCCCTCGAGGTGGGGAACTGGGCAGGGGTCACCGTCGAGCGCCGGACCTGCGTGTACGAGTTCCGGGGCGTCCGGTACCGGGTGATCGACCTGCCCGGCGCGTACAGCCTCGTCACGACCTCGGAGGACCAGCGCATCACGCGGGACGTGCTCCTCGGCCGGCTCGACGAGCGCCCGGACGTGATCGTCGTGGTGGCCGACGCGCTGAACCTCGTTCGGGGCGTCTCCCTCCTCCTGGAGATCGCCGAGCTCGGGCACACCCACCTCGTGCTCGCGGTCAACATGATGGACGAGGCCGAGCGGCTGGGCCTAAGCGTGGACACTCAGACCCTGGAGCGCCGGCTCCGCGTGCCCGTCGTGGCGCTCTCCGCCAAGCGCGGGACCGGGATCCGAAGGCTTAAGCGGGCGATCGCCGACGTGGCGGAGGGCCGGATCGAGCCGGATCCACCCCGGGTGGAGTACCCCCGGCCCATCGGGGGTGCCGTGCGCCGGCTCGCCGAGAAGCTGGAGCGCAGGCTGGGGGAGCCCCGGGACCGGGCCCGGGGACTCGCGATCAAGCTCCTGGAGGGTGACGTGGACCTGGCGGAGCGGCTGGGGGAGGGCCTGCCCGAGCGGGTTGAGCGGCTGCAGCGGGAGCTGAGCGAGGAGCTGGGTCGGGATCCCCGCGCCGAGATCAAGCGGGCGCGGGACGAGCTGGCCTCCGAGATCGTGCGCGCGGCCGTCTCCGGGCGCCCCGCACTCGACCGTCAGGCGCGGCTGGACCGCGTGCTCGTCCACCCGCTCTGGGGCGGGCTCCTCGCGGGCGCGGTCCTGGCGGGCGTGTTCACCCTCTCCTTCTACCTGGGGGATCTGCTGGCCGAGCCGCTGGAGGACGCGTTCGACGCCCTGGGGGACTGGGCGAGGCGCGCCCTGCCGGATCCCTGGGGCGGGCTCCTGGGGGACGGGGTCTTCGAGGGCGTGGGCGCGGTGCTGGCTATGTACCCGTACATCCTGATCATGACCCTGCTGCTCACCGCGCTCGAGGACACGGGGTACACGGCCCGGGTCGCCGCGCTCCTCTCCGGGCCGCTCTCCCGGTTCGGCCTGCACGGGAAGTCCGTCTTCCCCGCCGCGCTCTCCCTCGCCTGCAACGTGCCGGGGGTCACGGGCGCCCGGATCATCGACGACCCGCGGGCGCTAACGGTGACCGTCCTCGCCCTCCCCGCCGTGCCGTGCAGCGCCCGGCTCACGGTGATCGCCTACCTCACCGGTCACCTCCCCGACCCGTGGCGGGTGCCCGCGGCCGTCTCCATCTACGCGATCGCCCTCCTCACCTTCCTCGGGACCGCCGCGCTCCTGCACCGGCTCCTGTACGGGCCGATCGAGCCCCACGCGGGGGCGGTGGTTGAGCTCCCGAGGCTGCGGCGGCCGCACCCGGGAACCGTGCTTCGGGTGACCTGGCTGCGGTCCAACGAGTTCCTGCGGAAGGCGGGCACCGTGATCCTCGCCGCCTCGATCATCATCTGGACGCTCACCCGGTACCCGGCCCCGCTCGGTCACGGGAGCGCGGTGGAGGTGATCGGAAGGGCGCTGGAGCCGGTGACCGGGGCGCTTTTCGGGCTGGACTGGGGCAGCGCGGTGGCCCTGATGACGGGGGTGCTGGCGAAGGAGACGGTCGTCTCCACGATCAAGACCCTGCACCTGCACCTGACCCCGGCCCAGGCGTACGTCCTGGCCCTGGTGAGCACCCTCTACCTCCCGTGCGCGTCCACGATCGGCGCGATCTACTCGGAGACCGGGTCGGCGCGCCTGACCGCGCTCTCCGTCGCCCTGAACCTGGGCGTGGCCACCCTGGTCGGGGGGCTGGCGCACCTGGCGCTCTCCGCGGCGTAATTCTTTTAGCGCCGTCCATGCTACTTGTTAGCAGGGAGCAGGGTCCGGGGAGCTCGGCGGTGCTGGAGTCGCTCCGGGAGGCGCTGCGAGTCCTGGAGCGGCACGCCCGGGTGCTGGAGCTCGTCTCGGACCACGAGCCGGTGGGGATCGAGCGCCTTTCCGAGCTCTCCGGGATGGAGTGGCACAAGGTCCGGTACTCCCTCCGCACGCTCGAGCGCGAGGGGATCATCCGTCCCTCCCCGCGCGGGGCCGTGCTCACGGAGGAGGCCCCGGAGCGGGTGCGGGACCTGGTCGACGAGCTCCGGGACCTGCGCGAGCGGTTCGACCTGCTCCTGCGGCGCTACGAGCTCCTGCTGGATCGGATGCGGGGGGAGGATTAGGTTGGAGGGCCCGGTGGGCCACATCGGGAAGCGGATCCGGATGGAGCGTATCATGGACCGGGAGACGGGTCGGACGCTGATCGTGCCGATGGACCACGGGGTGACGATGGGCCCGATCACGGGCCTAAAGAACCTGGAGGAGACGGTGGACGCGGTGGCCCGGGGCGGCGCCAACGCGGTCCTGATGCACAAGGGGATGGTGCGCGCGGGTCACCGCGGGTACGGGCGCGACGTGGGGCTGATCGTGCACCTCTCCGCGAGCACGGAGCTGGGTCCGGACCCGAACTACAAGGTGCAGGTGGCGGACGTCGAGGAGGCGATCCGGCTGGGCGCGGACGCGGTCAGCGTGCACGTGAACGTGGGGGCGGAGGAGGAGCCGGAGATGCTGCAGAAGCTGGGTGAAGTCGCCCGGAAGTGCGACGAGTGGGGCATGCCCCTGGTCGCGATGATGTACCCGCGCGGCCCGAAGGTGGAGGACGAGTTCGACGTGGAGTACGTGAAGCACGCGGCCCGCGTGGGCGCGGAGCTGGGCGCGGACATCGTCAAGACGAACTACACGGGCGACCCGGACTCCTTCAAGGAGGTGGTGAAGGGCTGCCCGGTCCCGGTGGTCATCGCGGGCGGGCCGAAGGCGGACACGCCGGAGGAGATCCTCGAGATGGTGAAGGGAGCGATCGAGGCGGGCGCCGCGGGCGCGGCCATCGGTCGGAACATCTTCGCGCACAAGTCCCCGCGCATGCGCGAGGCGATGACGCGGGCCATCGCGCGCATCATCCACGAGGAGGTCGACGTTGAGGAGGCCAAGCGGGAGCTCGAGCGGGTGTGATCCCATGGCCGAGAAGGAGATCTGGGTCTCCATCGCGCACGAAGGCTCGTGGGAGGAGAAAAAGCCCTTCGTGACCGAGGCCCTCGAGGCCGGCGCCGACGTGATCGTCTGCCTCCCGGAGGAGGTGGAGAAGGTTAAGGAGCTGGGTAACATCAAGGTCGCCGTCCCGCTCGCCGCCGAGGGCGGCTCCCCCGACCTCGCCCTCGACGAGCTCGAGGACGTGGACGCCGACCTCGTCATCGTCGGCGTCCGGGGCGAGGGCGACGGCACGATCGACCTGCCGGAGGACGTGCAGGAGTCCGTCGACGCGGAGCTACTCCGGCGCGCCCGGGACCAAGGGTACGAGGTCGCCGAGTACGTCGAGATCCGGGACAAACCCTACGAGCGCTTCGCCGCCGAGATCGCCCGGGAGCTCGAGCCCGAGTACCTCATCACCATCGGCCGCGACTGGAAGATCATCCCACTCGAGAACCTGATCGCCGAGCTCCAGGACGAGCCCACCCGACTCATCGCCGGCGCCCGCGACGCGGAAGAGGCCAAGATCGCCTTCGAGACCCTCGAGGTCGGCGCCGACGGCGTCCTCCTCGACGCCCAGCGCATCGAGCCGGGCGAGATCAAGAAGACGGCCGAGGTGGCCGAGGAGGTCACCGCCGAGCGGTTCGAGCTCGTCCCCGTCGAGATCAAGGAGATCGAGCCCATCGGCAAGGGCGACCGCGTCTGCGTCGACACCTGCACCCTCATGGAGGAAGGCGAGGGCATGCTCGTCGGCTCCACCGCCCACGGCATGTTCCTCATCCACAGCGAGAGCCTCGACAACCCCTACGTCGAGCCCCGGCCCTTCCGCGTCAACGCCGGGCCCGTTCACGCGTACATCCGCGTCCCCGGCGGCCGAACCAAGTACCTCGCCGAGCTCGAGCCCGGCGACGAGGTCCTCGTCGTCGACCGGGAGGGCAACGCCCGCACCGCCATCGTCGGCCGCCTCAAAATCGAGAAGCGCCCACTCCTGCTGATCAAGGCCGAGTACGAGGGCATCGAGCTCCAGACCATCGTCCAGAACGCCGAGACCATCCACCTCGTCCGCGAGGACGGCGAGCCCGTCTCCGTCGTCGACCTCAAGCCCGGCGACAAGGTCCTCGCCTACGTCGAGACCGACGAGCGCAAGGGCCGCCACTTCGGCATGGAGGTCGAGGAGACCATCATCGAGAAGTAGCCCCCACGCCCCCACCGGCCAATCGTTACGACAATCGTAACGAAGCCCGGGGGCGCCGCCAGCCACCTAACCCACCACCCGCGCACCGACCGGGGCGAGCCCCATGCGCCTCGTCAACGCGGTCGTCTGCGGGCACTTCAACCACGGCAAGACGACCCTCATCAAGGCCCTCACGGGGGAGTGGCTGGACCGACTCCCGCACGAGCGGCGAATGGGCGTGACCATCGAGCCGGCGCGGGCCTTCCTGGAGCTGGAAGGGACAACGGTCTCACTGGTGGACGTGCCCGGACACCGAGACTACCTCCGCAACATGCTGGCCGCCGCCTGGAGCGCCGACTACGCCATCCTCGTCGTGGCGGCCGACGAGGGCCCTTGCCCCGGCACCATCGACCACACGCTCATCGTCTCGTTCTACGGGGCCAGGATCATCCCCGTCGTGAACAAGATCGACCTCGTGAGCGGCAGGCGCGCGCGGAAGGTGGCCGAGGACGTCACGGAGCTGCTCGACCTCCTGAACGCGGAAACCGTGTGCGAGCCGCTCCTCGTCTCCGCGAAGACGGGTGAGGGCGCGGAGGAGCTCCTGGACGCGCTGGCCGGGCTCGAGGAGCCACCGCGGCCCGAGCCCGAGGGCCCGCCCCGGGCGCCCGTAGAGTCCACCCGCCGGGTGAGCGAGAGCGTCGTGGACGCGTTCTGCGTGCTGGACCGTGGCCGCCTCCGCGAGACCGTGCGGGTTTATCCGGGCGAGGAGAGGGCGGAGGTGGTGAAGCTCGACCCCGAGCCCCGGCCGGGCGTACCCTTCCGGGCCAGGCTGCGGGTGGGCGAGAGCGTCTCGGTGACCCGGGGCATGCACCTGGGCGAGGATCTGACGACGACCGAGGAGCTGGAGGCGGAGGTCCTGTCCATCGGGGCGAAGCTCCGACCCGGAAGCATGGTGAAGGTGCACGTATTCTCGGCCGCCGCGAACGCGCGGTTCGCGGAGATCGAGACGGACGCGGGTACGGACACGCTCCGACCCTACGCGGAGGGACACAACGTGGCCCGGGCGAGGCTACGACTGGACCGGGAGGTCGTGGCGGAGCCGGGCGACCGGTTCCTGCTGACCGTGGGAACCGAGCCGGCGGCGGTAGGGGTGGTCAGGGGCGTCAGGGAGGGCTGAGCTCGGCGTGAAGCGCCCGAAGGGCCCGCCGACACCGCGTCACCTCGACCCCCGACCCACGCCCTAGCCCGTCCCCTTGGAGAGCATCCCAACGATCCTCCGCACGGGATCCCGGAGCGCGGAGACCAGGGCCCGGGGATCCCGGTCCAGCGCGGCCCTCAACACCCGCTTCTCCTCCGGGATGATCACGTCAAACCCGCCGCGATCGTCGGAGTCGGCCCGGTTCAGCACCCGGACGATGGGTAGGTCGAACTCGCGGACTAGGGACTCGGCGCGGCGGTAATCGTGCAGGGCGGCCGGATCGGGTGAGGTCACGAGCACCGCCGCGTCGGCGGCGCTGAGCGCCGCGATCACGGGGCACCCCAGGCCGGCCGGGCAGTCGATCACGCAGTCCTCGCCCTCGGGGATCATCCGCTGGACGAGGTTGGCGAGCTCCGGGGCCCAGGGGTCCGCCTCCGGGTGCACGACGCGGAGGTTCAGCTCGGGTTCCCGGGACTCGATGATGCGTCCCAGCCCGGTCTCGCGGAGCTCGATCGCGCCCTCCGGGCAGGCGACCTCGCACGCCCCGCACCCGTCGCAGGCGATCGGATCGTCCACGGCCCGCCAGGGGCAGACCTCCAGGCACCGCTCGCAGTCGACGCAGTCGTCGGTCCGGACCGCGTACCGCGCCCGCACCTCCGC
>JBDOKE010000116.1:0-3291 GCA_039833815.1 Methanobacteriota archaeon
CGAAGGCGCTCGCCCGGGATCAGCTCGAGCGGTTGGGCGAGTACGGGTTCGACGTGGTGGTGGCGGACGGTGATCATCCGGGGTGGCGCCGGCGGTTGGAGTCCGGTGACCCGGAGATCGTGCTGACGAACCCGCAGATGCTCTGGTACCACGCCCGGGAGCGGGGCCCGTTCTGGGGGTTCGTGACGCGGCGCGCGGGCGCGATCGTGTGGGACGAGATCCACTACTACGATCCGCGCCGGGCGAACCTGCTGCTGGGGTTGATCCGGGCGCTGCGGGACAAGCAGCACCTGCTGATGTCGGGCACGGTGGGTCGGCCGGGTCGGGTGGCGGCCGAGGTCCGGCGGGTCACGCGTCGGGCCGTTAAGATCGTTCGCGGTCGGGGTCGGATGGCCCCGCGCACGTACTGGGCGTGCGAGCCGGAGGGTGAGCGGGACCTGGTCCGGTGGCTGTCGGGGTTCGCCCGGGACGGGTCGCGCCGGACGATCGTGTACGCGAGGTCCCGGGCGATGGCGGAGTGGCTCGTCCGGGGGCTCCGCTCCGAGGGTCTGCCGGTGGCCGTGCACCACGGGGCGCTGTCCAGGGATGAGCGGTGGAGGGTGGAGCGCGCGTTCAGGCGCGGCGATCTGAGGATGATCGTGACGGTGCGGACGCTGGAGGTGGGGATCGACGTTGGGTCGGTGGGTCGGGTCGTCCACCTGGGGCTGCCGGACCGGGTGGCGGACTTCCGGCAGCGTGAGGGTCGGGCGGGTCGGCGGGGCGAGCCGGCGGAGTCGTACCTGGTGGCGGTCGATGGCTGGTCCTCGTTCGTGCTGGAGCGGCGGGAGCGGTTCGAGCGGGCCTACCTGCGGGGCGGGCTGGAGTCCGTGCCGATGCGGGCCTCGAGCCCGTACTCGAGCCGGCCGGGGGAGAACCCCTCGAGCGACTTCTACGATGGGTCGGATTACCGGGTGGTGGATCCGCGGGGGAACGTGCTCAGGGACCAGGTGTCGCGGGCCGACGTGGTGCACTACTACGCCCCGGGTCGCGCGTTCGAGTGCGGTGGCCGGACGTGGGTCGTGGTGGGGACGCCGCGGGGTAAGGTGATCCGGGCGGTCCCGGTGGAGGAGTACGACCCGGAGGTGGCGCGCCGGGTCGCGCGCGGCTGGTGGACGGTCACGGTGACCCGGGCCCACCCGGAGGAGAGGGACGAGGACGTGGGGATCGGTTGGGTTCGGGTGGTGTGGAGGGCCACGTACCTCGTGCCGCCGCCGGGGTCGGACGAGGGGCCGAGGCTGCTGGAGGAGGGCGGGTGGTCGTACCGGACGCGGGCGTTCTACGTGCGGTTGGAGGAGGAGCGGCTTTCGAGGCGGGTGCACCGGGACTCGGCGGAGTACGCGGTGCACGCGCTGACGCACGCGCTGCGGGCGGTGGAGGGCTACCCGACGGCGCACGTGCGGCACGTCGTGAGCGAGGACTCGGTCCTGCTGTACGAGGAGCCGGCGGCCGTGCTCCCGTTCCTGGACTGGGAGGGCGTCCTCGGGGAGGTCGAGCGCACGGGTCTGGAGCCGCACCGGCTGAGGCTACCGACCTGCGCGTGGCCTCGGGGGAGGCCCGTCGTCTCCCGACCCCTGGTCCGCCGGTACGCGCGGCGGCTCGTGGAGCGGTTGGAGGAGCTGCGGCGTGAGGTGGTGCGGGAGGGGTGAGGCCCGCCCCCGGGATGGTAAGGGGTTTAGGCGCGGGTTTCCCGGGGCTAACGGGGGCGGCTCGATGGGCCGGCGGGTCGTGGAGTGGCCGGTCTACCCGCGGGGTAACCCGGCGGGGCTGGGGATCGTCCTGTCCTCGATCCTCTACGCGCCGTTCGTGGCGGCCGCCCTGCCGCTGCTCATCCTGGGGATCGGCGAGCTGTCGGGGAAGGTGGACTGGGATGCGGTCCTCCTGGGCGCGCTCGGGTTCGTGGTCAACGCCGCGGCGCTGCCCCTGGGCTACCGGGCGGTGTCGTCGCTGATCGAGGGGGTCGTCGTGCGGCCGGACGGGCTGGAGGTGCGAGTGATCCGGCGGAGGTTCGTCCGGGTGGAGGAGATCTCGGAGGTGGAGGTGTCGGAGGGGTGGGTGATCGTGCGGACGGTGGACGGGCGGAGGCTGCGGCTGGGGGTCTTCGATCGGGAGGGGTTCGTTGAGACGCTCCGCGAGGTGTGGGGGGTTGAGTCGTGAGCGTGCGGTGCTACCGGGTCTTCGGGGGGCCGTCCGACCCCGGGAGGATTCGGAGGCTGAGGGTCGCGGTGTCCGTCGGCGTCACGCTGTTCGCGCTCGCCGCGGCGGTGGAGCTGGGGTGGCTGGCGAACTGGTACCTGGGGGCGGCGGTGTTCCTGCTGGTCTTCGGGGCGCTGCCGGTCCCGGTGCACCTGCTGTGCAGTCACGTGCGGGTGGAGCCGGAGCGGGTGGTGATCGTGCGGGACTTCGGGTTCTTTCGTCGGGAGATGGAGATCCCGAGGCGCCTCATCGAGGGCGCGGAGGCGGTCTCGAGGGGGGTGCGAACGCGGGAGGGGGAGGTTAGGTGGGTCCGGGTGTACCTGCGGGGGCGCGGGTGCCTGCCGGTGATGGTGCGGGACGCGGAGGGGCTGGCGCGGGAGCTCGGTGGGCCGCCGTGATCACAGGTCGAGCCGCTCGCGCACCTCGTCGGGCTCGAGGCCCTTGACGAGGACCTGCTTCTCCCGGGAGCGCTCGCCGGAGACGAGCTCGACCTCCGCGTCGAGCCGCTCGCGGAGGTAGCGGAGGAGCTCGCGGTTGGCCCGCCCCTTAACGGGGGGCTCGGAGACGTCGATCTCCAGGACCCCGCGCCACTCGTCCACGCCCTTCACCCGCGTCTCCTCGGCGTCCGGGTTCACCCTGACCTGGACCAGGGTACCCTCGGGGTGGTCCCGGAAGGGGTCCCGGGTCATCTGAACCCCCACCGGGGCCCGGTCGCCGCGGCCTTTAACGCCCGTGGGCGGGATTCGTTACGGAGTTCGTGACAATTAGCGGACGCGCCGTGGGCGGCCGGGGCGTCCCGTCCCGCGCATCTCCATGCCTCGCTAGCGAGCTCATCGTATAAGTTGATTGCTGGGGTGATCGGGCCGTGCTGAGCCGGTGATGGGCCTTTGCTTCGTGGGACCGTCCCCGACCGCGATTTCCGGTCAGAAAGGAAACAGATTCGTGACTGAACTTTGGCGGAGGTGGGCGGTACCGTCGGCCGTCGCTGTGGACGCACGGGATAGGGTGCTGCAACCAAGCTCCGGACGGGTCCTTGCCTAGGAGGTATCGAGCTTCCCG
>JBDOKE010000117.1:0-6918 GCA_039833815.1 Methanobacteriota archaeon
GGGATGTCTGCGGCTCCGAGGAGCACACGCGGTAATGCGCTGTAATCCCGAGTAAGAGGCTTGTGATATGCAGAAACCTTATCTTGACATTTGAATATCATATTCGGAGCTTAGGATGACATCGTTAAGAGTCTCGTAACGTTTCTCGGGGGAGGGGCCGGCTAGGACCCCTTAACCTTGGTCACCAGCTTCACGGCGTCGTCGGTGCTCCAGTACTCCTTGTCGTGCTCCTCCCGGAGGTAGCGCAGGACCCTGACCTCCACCTCCTCCCAGTCGTCGAGGTACCCGTTCTCCTCGAGGTACTTGCCCAGGATCCGGGCGATGATGCGGGAGGGTGGGTCGCCGGTCTCGGAGACGAGCTTGGAGATGCCCCACAGGATCTTGGGGGGCAGGATCACGGAGACGCGTGGGCGGCGCATGCGGGCGCTCCCCTCAAAAGATGTCCCACGGTGAGTCCTTGCGCTCCTCCTCCTTTTCCTCCTCCTTTTCTTCCCTCACGATCTCCCGGACGTCTAGCTTCTCCCGCTCGACCTCGACGGCCTTCGTTCTCGCTCGCTCCTCGGCCCGGTGGCGCTCGGCGATCGCCCTGACTCGGTTCTCGACGGTCTCCAGCGTCGCGCGTCGGCCGTCCAGGAGGTGGTTGTCGGTGGCGGCCAGGTTGTTGACGCGGTCGACGTGGAGCTCGCCCTCCAGGTTCTCGATGTCCGTGACGATGGCGGCCAGCGTGTTGGAGTCGTACGCCTCCCGGGGCGTGCGGGCGACGAGGAGGGAGCGCCCCTGGACGCCGGCCATGACCCAGCGGAACTTGTCGTCGGCGCGCTCGGCCTCGGGCTCGGTCGGGTGGGGGAGGACCATGGCGTGGACGACGACGGGGATCTCCTCGGAGATGATGCGGGCGAGGGCGAGTCCCACGGCGCCGGCGAGCCCGTACACGATGACGGGGGCGATCTCCCGCTCGAAGGCGCGCTTGCAGGCCTCGAGCACCCGGTTCACGGGCTCCTGGCCGAGGAGCTGCCGGTAGGCGGTCTTGTGGTCCCGGTGGGCGCCGGTTGGGCTGCCGGCGTTGACGGTGAGTCGCGTGTAGGACTCCTCGGCGTCCAGGACGTCGGCGCGGGAGCCGACCACGAGGACGCGCTCCTCGGGTAGGGAGGAGAACGTGGAGGCTCGGGCCCCGCACCCGCCCGCGAAGATGTACACGTGGATCACACCCCGATGACGTTCTCCTGTCACGCTCGGGTTATCTCGGGCGTCCGGTTTGTCATTTTTGGGTGCCGCGGGTTAGACCTCGAGCTCCTCCCCCACGCCGGGTCGCTCGCACCGGACGTTCAGCCGCTCCAGGTGGCGGGCGTCGTTGGGGCGGAAGTAGTGGCAGGCGATGACGCGGCGCACGCCGGCCTCGGCGAGGGCCTGCGCGGCCTCCCGGAGCTGGGCGGAGCCGGGGTACCGGCAGAACCCGGCGACCAGCGTCTCGACGTCCCACCGCTCGGTGACCCGGCGGACGAGCTCGGTTAGCTCCCGGGGCTCTCGGGCGGTCACGAGCACGCCCTCGGACTCGAGCAGGAGGCCGGCGCTGTTCGGGCGCTCGACGACGAGCGCGCCGGGCGCGAGCTCGGCGCGTTCCCGCACCCGCTGGACGCGGGGGACGTCGAGCTCGGAGGAGGGGGAGGCGAGGACGGTGAGGGCGGGGTTCCGGTCCAGGAGTCCCGGGAGCGCGCCGACGTGGTCCTCGTGGTCGTGGGTGACGATCACGGCCTCCAGGTCCCGTGGGCGTACCCCGGCCCGGCGGAGGTTGTGGAGGAGCACGCGGTCGCGGCCGCCCGCGTCGACGAGGAGGCGCCGGTCCTCGAGCTCCACGAGGCAGGAGAAGCCCCACGTGGCCCGGAACCCGGGTCGGCCGCGTCGGTCGTCGTACACCAGTCGCAGCCTCACGTTCACCCGTCCCGGTCGGGCCCGCGCCCCGGGTTAAACCCCACGGTGGGTCAGCTACCGCAGGGCTCCCCACGACCGCCGCGCGGGCCGTCGGCAGGGTAAGTCCTCATCATCCCGGGGCGCGGGCCCTCAGGCCAGGTGGGCGAGCAGGAGGAGGGTGAGGGCGAGGGTCAGGGGCGCCCAGCCGGCGAGCCAGGGCCACCGGGGGTCGGGGCCGAGGGCGGGGGCGAGGACGGTCAGGGTGGCGAGGAGCTTCGCCGGGGTGGGTCGGGCGAGGAGGCTGAGCAGCCCGCCGAGCGCCCCGAGGGCGAGGTGGAGTGGGTCGGGGGCGTACCGGTAGGCGGTGGGGGGCGCCCCCGTGGGGCGGAGGAGCAGGACCGCGGCGGGGTGGTACCCCTCGGAGCTGATCACGACGGCCGGGGGCCCGTCGAGCGTCGGGACCAGGGCCGCGTCGAGGTCGTGAAGGGGCGGGAGCGGGGTGAAGGTGAGCCGGCGGGCGGGTCCTCCCTCGGGGAGGAGCCAGGCCTCCTCGACGCCCCCGTACACGTAGTACCCGTCGATGAACGGGGCGGGCCAGACGATCCACCCGTCCACCAGCGGTACCTCGCACCGGGCCCAGAACAGGCCGGGGCGCGGCGGCGCGTACTCGATCACGAGCCAGCGCAGGCCCTGCGACCGGATCAGCCGGGCCGGCTCGCCCGCCGCCGGGAACCTGCTCGGGGACCACGACTCCTCCCTCACCCCGACCGGAGACAGCCGGAGGAACCCGGGAAGCTCGGGCGCGGGCACGTAGTGGTCGACGTGAAGGTAGGCGTCCCGGGGCACCAGGCCCGCGTCGAGGACGCGGGAGCCCGCGGGCAGGTACAGGTCCAGCGCCCCCGCCCACGACGGCACGTCGAACGCGAGGTCCAGGAGGGACCGGCCCGACCGCACGGACAGCACGTACACCGACTCCCGGGCGACCCCGGGCCTCGGGAACTCGGGCCGCAGGAGCGGGGCCTGGAGGAGCGCGCCACCGAGTTCCGCGAGGACGCCGGGCCAATGCCAGGTCGACGTATGGACGGGCGCCGCGATCGTTAGCAGGAGCATCGCGACGGCGGGCACCGGCGATCCCCACCCGGGTCCCCGGCGGAGGGCGGGCGTCAGAAGGGGATGGGCGGCTTGCCGAGCAGGAGCGCCGCCAGAAGATTCAGGAGCCCCACGCATCCACCCAGCACCAGGTTCACCAGGGTTTTCACCGGCTCGCTGATTGGATGCGGCAGCTTGGCGAGCGCTGGCTCAAGCACGGGCCAGATGAGGGCTACGGAAAGGAGCAGCGGCGCGACCGCGAGGACAACGAGAACCTCCCTCAGACTGATCGGCGGCCGGGACCGCTTCGGCGGCACGAACTTTCGAAACCCTGACACGGGGTGGGGCCAGCCCACGAGCCACTCGAAGCCCTCGGCCTCCCTCACCCGGTACGTGGATAGTCCGAGTGAGGTTCCTCCCTTGACCACCGGCATCGCGAGCATGGGCCAGGGGGTTCCCTTCACCTTCACGGTCACCAGGGGTACGATCGCGCGGATTAGCAGTAGCCGGTCGCGCGGTAGGTCGATGTGGATCACCCGGAACTTGAGGGTCCCGACCTCGGGCACGCTCGCCTCGCCCTCCCGGACCACCCGGTAGCGGGCCGGCTGGAACCCGGGCGCGAGCGCGCCCGTGTACGCGTCCCGGTACGCGCCCCGCGGCACCGTCCCGCACCGCAGAACCCTCGCGCCCGCGGGCAACGGCACCTCCGACACCACCGCAACCACGTCCACCAAGGCCTCACCCTCGTGAACCGACCGCACAATCACCGTCTCCGGACCCTTGGAAAGCAGTCGGATCTCTCCCCTCCACAGCTGATTCGTGTTCAGGGCCTCCGTCACCGGCGCCTTCAGCGCCAGCAGCTGGGGCGGTCGACCGAGGGTCTCCCGGAGGTCCCGCACCGAGTCGCAGGCCAGCACGTACCACGTCCCGTCCACCTCGGCCAGCACCACCCGCGTCCTCATGGGTTCCCCCAGGTTGGCCAGCCCGTCGGTCCGGACCGCCACGACCGGCTCCCTCAGCAGGAGGTACAGGAACGCGTCGTCGTCCACCCTCACGCGGAACGCGCGGGCGTCCCGCACCAGCCCCCTCACCCACGGCAGGGACTCCTCCAGGAGCCGTGGGGTCGTCCGGAACAGCCTCCCACGCTCCCACCACCATACGACCAGCACGTCGCCGGTGAGGCTCAGGCGCGCGGGCTCGCCCTTGATGAACGCGTGATGCTCCTCGCACCAGCGGAGCACGTCGTCGACGTCCCGAGCGCTCAGGACCACGTCCGCGGGCACGACCGCCGCCCGCACCAGCGCGCCCGCGGGCGCGTACACGGTGGCCTCAACACCCGGCCAAAGCCGCACGAACACGTGGTACCGCGCGCCGGACGGCCCCTGCTCCGCCACGGCCGACACCGGGAGGTTCAGCAGGGAGGCCGGCGGGTGAGGGCGTCGTATCACCGGGTTCGCGTGGACGGGTCCCGGGGCCGCCATCGCGAGCGCTAGCACCGATAGCGCGAGGACGGGCACCAACCGGCGGGGCCGCCGGCGGAGCGCCGGTGGGAGGAGCGCCGCGGGCGCGATGAGGCCGATCCCAACGGGACGCTTTCCTCCCTCCTTTTCCTCCTCACCTGGCCACAGGAAGAACTTAACCTCCGGACGCTTCGGCCTCCTCAGCCAGCTCAGCGGGATAGAGACCAGGGTGTTCTGGTAGTCGGGCTGGTCCAGGAGGACGAACGTGCCACGGCGTGGGTTGAGGGAGTACGCCTTCCCCTCCGACGCCTCAACCTCCACGTCGCCCGAGCCGTTGATGTACAGGATCAGCCTGCCGTCGACCGGTCTCGCCCGAACCTCGATCACCAGAAGCCCCTTCTCACCGACCCGCGCCTCCAGCACCGGGAACTCGACGTGCCCGCGCTCCAGGAGCCCGGCGAACGCCTCCCGGATATCCTCCGGAACACCCTCGATCGGGACCCTCACGTACACCCCGGGCGCGGGCTCGACCGCCACCGTGTCCCCCCACTCCAACCTTCCGGTCGTCAGCCTCCAGCCCCGAAGCCGGTGCCGCCCCCACTCGAGCCGCGGTGGTAGGTTCGGCTTCCACCGCCTCAGCTCCTCCACGGTGAAGAAGTACACTCCTTGGACCTCGGAGTCCGGCGGCAGCGCGACCCGCACCTCGCCCGGCACCACGTACACCAGGTACAGCAGGCCGATCCGATCGCCCTGCGTCCCCTGGGGGTACACCTCGAGGTAGCACGGGTTCTCGGCCGACGCCGCGGCGAACAGGGGTAGAGTGAGGGCCGCGATCAGGACGGCCCCGGGGAGTGCCGTCGGCAATCCCCGGGCCCCCCGGGAAGGTGGAGTGGAGGCTTCGATGAAGTCAGTTTCGCCGGCTTAATCGTCGGATCAGCGCCGATCGGCGTGAATCGGGCCATCTCTCGGGTGCCGTGAGATCATCCCCCGCCTAGGGGCGTGCGCGTCGCGCGAGGGGGCCAGCTGGTTCGGGGTGGCCAGTACCCCAGTGCGTTAGTCGGTACTGCCGTAAGGGGGGACGGTGCACCGACACCGCCCGAGGCGGCAGCCGTTGGAGGACGATACTATCGGAGGTTTTATGATCGTACCATCGTACTTAACCTCGGGACTTCCCGAAGGGAGACTCGGTCCGCAGGAGAGGGGGCCGCGACCGTGAGGTTCGAGGTGGTCCTCCCGCCCGTCATCGCGGTGGTAGTGCTGTCAAGCGCCGCCCACGCAGCGGGAGCGACGGGAGCGCGGTTGGCGGTTGACTGGAAGCTCCAAGCTCAGCTTATCTTGGATGACAGTTACCGCTTCTCACCGGTAGCGTCGAAGTACGTCGACCCGGAGGTGGCCTCCAGGGAAGGGTATTATTACCAGATTAAGGGCCCAGCGATGGCCACCGATGGAAACACCGTACTGGTTGCATGGGAGTACTGGGGGAATCAAAGTGTTATTAATGGTAAAGTAGAGTGGCAAGGAGTGTACGGTATCGCGCTCAAAGCCGTTGATTCCACAACCTCAACTTCCATGACCTCAACCTACGTGCTTAAGCGTAACGGATACATTATGTTCGGACCAGCGTTGGTGAGTTACGATCGAGGTAAATTCCTGCTGGCGGTTCCCGAGGTTAATGCTAACTCTTACATGGCGGGGGCCGATTACGGCGAGCTGTGGGTGTACAAGGTGACCGTGGACGCGCAGAACAAGCGGGTCAACGTGGACACGCAGAACGCCCTCAAGGTGGCGGATAACGCCGCGTACCCGCACCTTGTGTATTTGGGTGAGGACAAGAACGGGAACCGCTACGTGGCCGTCGTGTACGAGGCCTGGAATCCGAGCAGCGGGAAGGGTGACGTCGCGCTGCAGGTCCTGAAAATCGACGCCAGCGGCAAGCTGGATAAGATGTTCAGCAGTCCCGTGACGATCGCGCAGGGCGTGTGTAAGGATCACGTGGAGGGCAGCGAGCACTACTTCGGGCACGCGCGACCGGTGGCCTCGCTGTACGAGGAGGGAGGTAAGAAGTATCTGATCGTGGCGCTCACGGACTACTCACAAGCGAGTCCATACGTCAGTCAGTGGGGTTGGTTCAACGAGTGGTGGGGTTGCAAAGTGCGAGCGTTTGTGATTGAGCTCCCGAGCGATCTTTCGGCCTTAAACAGCGCGAAACTGACTCCGGTTGAGGTGCAGGGTCAGCTGACGGCCTTGGGGGCTGTGGATACTACAGCGGGTTCAAATCCGGTGAAGAAGCCACCCACGAACGAGGCACCTTGGGTAGCGGATAACGTGATCGTGTACCGGGCCGGCCCGCTGTGGGGCGGCATGAACACCGTGGTTCCGGACGTCTACGCGGCCCTGATCGTGCATGAGAACGGGCGGTGGGTGTTCAAGTCCGACCGGTGCATTTGCGGTCTCGTATACA
>JBDOKE010000118.1:0-1816 GCA_039833815.1 Methanobacteriota archaeon
ACGCCGCGGACCTTGGGCCACTTGCCGCCCTTCGAGCGCATGTGGTGGTACTTCTTCCCGGCCTTGACGAAGGGCTTCTCGCGCTTGCCGCCGCCCGCCATCACGCCGATGGTCGCGCGGCAGCGGGGGTCGAAGGCGCGGACCTTGCCGGAGGGCAGCTGGACGTAGGTTCGACCGACGTCGTGCGCGACGATGGTCGCGTAGCAGCCCGGGGCGCGGGCGAACTTGCCGCCGTCCCCGGGCCGGCCCTCGATGTTGAAGATGGGAACGCCCTCGGGGATCTCCGCCAGGGGCAGGGTGTTGCCCGGCTTGATCTCGGCGGAGACGCCGCACTCGATGGTGTCGCCCACCTTGGTGCCCTCGGGCACCAGGACCAGCCGCTCCTCGCCGTCCTCGAAGCGCACGCGGGCGACGGGGGCGTTCCGGGCGGGGTCGTGGAGGAGCTCGATGACCTTGCCGACCACCTTGCCCTGCTTCTCCCTCTCGTCGTAGGGCCGGTGCTCGGCGCGGCCCCGGTAGCGGTGCGAGGGGGCCCGGTAGGTGGGGGAACCGCGACCGAGGCGCTGGGGCCGGATGCGCTTACCCACGGGGAGCACCCCCTAGAGGATGCCGAGCTCCACGGCGACGTCCTCGGCCCGGTACTCGGGCTTCAGCTTGACGTAGGCCTTCTTCTCGCCGGTGGGCGTGATGAGGGTGTTCACCTTCTCGACCTCGACGTCGAAAAGCTCCTCGACGGCCCGCTTGATCATTGGCTTGTTCGCGTCGCGTCGGACGATGAAAGTGAGCTTGTTCTCCGCCTCGAGCAGGCGCATGGCCTTCTCCGTCGCCAGCGGGTACAGGAGGACGTCGTGCGGGTCCTCGATGCGCGGGCCGCGACGCTTGGTCACGGGGTCTCCCCCCTACTCGCCCAGCCGCTCCTCCAGGACCTCGAGCGCGGAGGGCGTGTACACGGTCAGCCGGCCGGGGTGGGTGCCGGGGGCTAGGTGCTCGACGTTGAGCTCCATCGCCCGGACCACGTCCACGCCGGGATGGTTCCGGGCGCCGAGCTCGATGCCCTCGAACTCGTCCACGACGATCAGGACGCTCTTCGGCTTGACGTACCGTCGACCGCGCCGCTTACCCTTGCCGGCCCGGATGCGGCGCTTCCGCTTGGCCCGCTCTACGTCGGCCCAGAGGCCCAGGTTCTGGAAGAACTCCCGCACCTCTCGGGCCCTCCGCAGCCCCCGCAGCTCGTCCACAACGACCAGGGGCAGCTCCGGGACCTCGTCGATGACGTGCCCCCGGGCCTCCACGAACTCGGGCTTGGCGGTGGCCGCCAGGGCGGAGCGGAGGGCGACGCGCTTCTCCCGCCGGTTCACCCGCTGGCTCCAGTCCTTCTCCGGCTTCGGCGGGTGGGCCTTGCGCCCGCCGACGGTCTGGGCGACGCGGGCACCGCGCCCGGCGGCAGGGTGCCGGCTCCCCTTGACCCTGGGTACCATCGCGACGCCGTGGCCCGCGCCCCACGACTCCGCGCTCGTGCGCATGCCCGCGCGCGGGTCCGTGCCGTAGGGCTGCCGCCGGTTCGCCTGGAACGCCAGTACCACGCGCCGAATGAGGTCCTTCCGCACGGGCTCCTCGAAGAACGCCGGCAGCTCGAGCTCGTCCACCCGCTCGCCCTCCAGGTCGAACACGGGGACCTTCACGGTGCGACCCCCCTACGCGCTGGCGGTGCCGCCCAGCTGCTCGAGGATGTCCTCCTCGGAGGCCTTCGGCCGGACGCCCTGCTGCGACGTCCGGCTGATGTACAGGATCTCCGGCGCGCCCTTCGGCGCGTTCT
>JBDOKE010000119.1:0-2877 GCA_039833815.1 Methanobacteriota archaeon
TTCGGGCTCGGGGAGGTCGGCGGCGCCCTCGAGGTGGGCTTCGAGGTCCTGGAGGAGGTGTAGGACGCGCTCGAGCGCGTGCAAGGCGGTGGGCCCCGGGATGGGGAGCTAGTCCGGGGGTGAGGGGATTCCCGATGATCGGCCTCCACGGCCCCCGACCGGGTCGCAGCGGTTTTACGCTTTCCCTCGGGTGTGGGGTGGGGGTGCCGGGCCTTGGTCGTGGTGCGGTCGGTCTCGCGGCTGCACGTGACGCTGATCGACCTGCACGGTGGGCTGGGTCGGGTGGATGGGAGCGTGGGGGTGACGCTGGAGCGGCCGTGGATGGAGTTCGAGGTGGAGCGGGTGGATGGTGGGGTGGAGGTGGAGGGTGAGGGTGAGGTGGCGGTGAAGGCGGAGCGGGCGGCGCGGGCGGTGTTGGAGGGGTTCGGGCTGGAGGGTGGGGTGCGGGTGGTGGTGCGGCGGTCGTACCCGGAGCACGTGGGGCTGGGTTCGGGGACGCAGGCGACGCTGTCGGTGGCGGTGGGCGTGCTGGAGGCGTTCGGGGTGGAGGACTACGACGTGCGGGGGCTGGCGGATCGGCTGGGTCGCGGTGGGACGTCGGGGATCGGGGTGGCGGCGTTCGAGGGTGGTGGGTTCATCGTGGACGGGGGGCACCGGTTCGGTCCGGGGGGTAAGGAGGGGTTCAAGCCGTCGGCGGCGTCGGGGGAGGTGCCGCCGGCGCCGGTGGTGGCGCGGCTGGAGGTGCCGGGGGACTGGCGGTTCGTGCTGGCGATCCCGGAGGTTAAGCGGGGGGCGCACGGGGACGAGGAGGTGGATGTCTTCCGGCGGTACTGTCCGGTGCCGGCGCGGGAGGTGGAGCGGGTGTGCCGGCTGGTCCTGATGGTGATGCTGCCGGCGGTGGCGGAGGGTGACGCGGAGGCGTTCGGTCGGGCGGTGGACGAGGTGCAGGGGCTGGGGTTCAAGCGGGTGGAGGTGGGGCTGCAGGATGCGGTGGTGCGGGAGCTGATGGAGGTGGCGCGGGGGGCGGGCGCGTACGGCGCCGGGCTGAGCTCGTTCGGGCCGACGGTGTACGCGGTGTGCGACTCGGCGTCGGCGGGGGCGGTGGCGCGGGAGTTGGAGCGGTTTTTGGAGGAGCGTGGGGTGGGTGGTGAGGTGATCGTGTCGGAGCCGCGGAACGAGGGGTTTGAGGTGCGCGGGTGAGAAAAGGGTTCAAATAATCCGGGAGCGTGGGTGGGCGCGCGCCGCGTGGGAATGGGAAACGAGGGTTTTTCTGAGGTGCCGCGGGGCCTTCGCCGGTGAGGGGTCGATGATCGCGGGGGTGGGCGCGTTGGGCGTGTACGTGGCCGAGAACATCACGGGCGTGTACGCGTTCGATGAGGAGGGGAACCTGATCGACAGCGAGCCGTTCCCGTCGGACCCGGATGAGATCGTGGAGCGGCTGATCCGGAAGGAGCGCGGTGAGGTGCTGGAGGAGGAGGAAAAGCTGCTTTCCCGGCTGGAGGCGGACACGATCAACTTCGAGGGAACGAAGGCGGACCGGCAGCGGCTGGAGGAGGTGGTGGACGGCGAGCTGATCGTGGAGTTCCCGAACGTGGCGGGCGAGATCCTGCGGGAGCGGGCGCGGGAGCTGGCCGTGGAGGCGGGCGTGGTCGGGTCGGAGGAGGAGTTCGCGGAGCTGGCGTACGAGGTCGGGATTAAGCTGTCGAAGCGGAAGGTGCGGGAGACGGTCGAGGAGCGGGACCAGATGATCATCCAGGCGATCAACACGATCGACGACATCGATCGGATCCTGAACATCCTGACGGACCGGGTGCGGGAGTGGTACGGGATCCACTTCCCGGAGATCAACAAGATCGTGAAGAGGCACGAGGATTTCGTGACGCTGGTGGCGAAGCTGGGTCATCGGGACAACTTCACGAAGGAGCGGATCAAGGAGGTGCTGCCGGACTTCCCGGACCACCTGGCGGAGAAGCTGGAGGAGGCGGCGAAGGACTCGATGGGGGCGGAGATGGACGAGAAGGACCTGCAGGCGGTGCAGCGGGTGGCGGAGGTCGCGCGGGAGCTGTACGAGATCCGGCGGAAGACGGCGGAGTACATCGACGAGTCGATGGACGACGTGGCCCCGAACATCAAGGCGCTGGTGGGCCCGCTGATCGGGGCGCGGCTGATCGCGCTGGCCGGTGGGCTGAAGGAGATGGCGCGGTTGCCGGCGAGCACGATCCAGCTGCTGGGCGCGGAGAAGGCGCTGTTCCGGCACCTGACGAAGGGCACGAAGCCGCCGAAGCACGGGGTGATCTTCCAGCACCCGCTCATTCACCGGAGCCCGTGGTGGCAGCGGGGTAAGATCGCGCGGGCGCTGGCGGGTAAGCTGGCGATCGCGGCGCGGATCGACGCGTACTCGGGCGAGTACCGGGGCGACGAGCTGAAGCGGCAGCTGGAGCAGCGGGTGAGGGAGATCAAGGAGAAGTACCCGCGGCCGCCGAGGCGACGAGGTCGGGGGCGCCGGCCGCCGCGCGGTCGCCGCGGTCGCGGAGGTCGGCGACGGCGTTCGCCCCGGCGCTCGCGCCGGGATCGGCGGCGCCGCTCCCGCCGGCGCTGAATTTTTCCCCTCCTAACCCCACGGTTCACGGGGGTGGGGCCGGATGGTGGAGATCGAGATCGAACCGCACGAGGAGTTCGAGGGCGTGTACTGGGCGATCTTTGAGGACGGGACGCGGAAGCCCGCGACGGAGAACCTGGTGCCCGGTCACCAGGTGTACGGGGAGCGGCTGGTCAAGCAGGACGGGACGGAGTACCGGGTATGGGAGCCCAGCCGGAGCAAGCTGGCCGCGATGATCATGAACGGGATGGAGCACTTCCCGTTCAAGGAGGGGTGCA